>JAPULM010000430.1 GCA_027294925.1 bacterium | reverse complement strand
CGTGTTGAAATCGTTTACTGTACTAAGTGCCGTTGGCTCCTCCGAGCGGGCTGGATGGCCCAAGAGCTATTGACTACTTTTCCGACTGAACTTGCTGAAGTGGCCTTAGTGCCTGGAGCTGGCGGTATTTTTGAGGTGCGTGTAGATGCTGTCCTGGTCTGGTCACGACAGGCCACAGGCCGCTTTCCCGAACTCAAGGAGTTGAAGCAACTTGTGCGCGATGTCGTTGCTCCAGACAAGAACCTCGGGCATTCGGACAGTTAGCTGACGGTGCAGAATATTATGTGAGCGCCGGTTAAAGCGCCGGCTAGGCAGCTTTTTCCGTTTCGGCGAGTTGCAGGGCTCGAAATAGGGGCACCAGCTCGTCGGGCAAGGCTTCCACGAAGCGACAGTGTATATGGGTGGAGGTCTCTACCTGGCGCACATTCCGTATCACGCTGAGTACACTGAGCTCTCTGGAATCTTGCGCCCCTTGCATCTCTTGCACCTGGGGGAGACTTATTGTGACGGTGACGACTTTGTGGGTGTGACAGTCCTGTGCACGCTGTCCTTCGACGACGAGCCGTACTCCGCCCTGTGAAATATCGTACACCTGACCCTGTCGCTCTTGTTCGACAGTTTCGCCAGTTTCGACAATTGTGGAGCCTTGGGCTGAGACCGGGACGTTCTCTGACTGTCCGCATGGCCGGTCAGTGAGCCCGGTGACCGCTTTCTTCTTGCCTATGGTGCCCCACGTGGTTTCACGCATGAATTCAGAGCCGTCCTCACTCAGTGCTTGCGCCCAGTCTGATCGGACCGAGCGAATACGAGCGGGTCGGTCGAGCTCCATACGAAAACGTGGATAGAAACGGGGATCCTTATAGGCGAGTAAGACTTCAGTGGAAAAAATATCTTGCACGTGAGTCTGGAGCAGATAGGTATGCTGTTCGTCAACTTTGAAAATAACCGCAACTGGTTCGCCCTTCCACCGAATCAATTTCAAGGCGTCCTTGTTGTAGATGGTGGCGACTAAATGGTCATCCCTGATTGCCGAGAGCGTCGCCATAATCGGCCGTTTGTGACGGTTGAGGCACACGACTTTTTTGTTGCTCTGTAAATACGGCCGGAGCTCTTCTGCTGGGATACGATGCGGCGCATTGATCTGAATAGTTTGCGGGTTGAGGAAGGGTTGGAGCCCGTTCTCCAAGGTCACCGTCGTTTGTATAACTTCTATACGACTTTTCGGCTCCTGCGCTTTCGCTGTCTGTTTTTCTTCGGGCGGTTCAGGCGGGGACTCTGGCTCTGCATCACTGCTGGAAAAGATATCCCCAACGCGGTACGTGCGCAGTACCCCACTCTGTTTTGTTCCATGCAAAGAAAAGGACTTCTCGGCCATACTGTTACTTTCTCCTCAACCAACTCCGACATTTTCAATGATATCAGGAAGATCTATAAGAGATTGATCGGCACTGGATGAAGAAGCTTGATTATATATACACTCCGAGGCTACAGCTGAGAGGAGAGGGGATGGAAATAAGACTAGGTTGAGGTCATGTTCGGCTCCCCTCTCCTGTGCCCAATAAAGAATGTTTGCGAATCTTTGCTTGTTCCCGCGCCGCTAGTTCAGCATTGCTCCACCAGGAGTCGTCCCGTCTTTTTTTGTCTCATCTGTCTCATCTTGGGTGGTCTCGTCTTCTTGGGTGTCGCCGGCCCATGCCGGTGTAAAGGTCGAAGCTGAAAAGAGAGACAGAGCGAAAACAAAACTGCTGATAACGATGCCCGTGATCAATGCACTCATAGTATTTTTCATTCGAGGTCCTCCGTAAAATATAAGGTGATGTGTGGAAACGATTATTTTGCATGACGAGGGGGGGCTCTGTCGTGTTGCATGCGACCTCATTTCTCCTGATACAGAGAGAACAAAAAATGAATTACCTCTCTCCAGGTAGTTCCAATTCAGCAAATCAGGTGCCAGTAACGACATTGACGGGAAGGTCTTGCGCTGGCAGAGAGTTACCCGACACGGAGCCCCAAGTGTGACTGGACGGGTGTAGGCGTTTACCTACACTGCTGTGGGCTGGGGGGGACAGAGGAATTTGGGGCCAGAAAGAGACGAAAGAGATGTTAGGTCAGCCAGGTATGCAACGTGCGGCCTGCCTCAACGAGTTGCTGGGGCGTAATATCCTCAGGGATATTCCCGTACAACACATATGACGAAGGCGCGAAGGAGGGGAGCTGCGGCGTAGTCCAAAACGCTTTGGTAAGCCCGCCACCAACCCGCTCCCCTTGGGTCCACAACGGCTGTACTTCGGCCAGCGAAAAATCCTTGATCAGGCGGAGGTCAACCTCTTGTGGCGCATGGGCCAAACCCGACGGGTCTGCAAGACTCACGGCCCGCTGCCAGCCGTACATGTGACTATTCCGAAAGATAGGTGCGGCACAGCGTCCACGCCCGGCATCGACATCTTGAGGCCAATCCAGGGTGACAAAGCCGACGCTCGATTGGCGAAAATTCTGAAGAAAGGCGGCCGCTTGCATGCCGGCTTTGAGCAGACCACGTTCTGAGGTGTCGCCTAACGCTGCTGCCAGTAGCGGCAGCGTGGGCAGCCCCAGCCCCCAGGTGCGAGGCGTAACGGCATCCGAAATGGCCAGGGTCAGTTCAGGCAGCAACTCGCTCCATGCCGCCTCTCGCTTGAGGAAGGCGGGCCAGTTCGCTGCCTCTTGGCCTGCGGCGACCAGCGCAGACAGATCTATCTGGACATGCGTAGCCGGACAGACGCTGAGCAGTTCCCCCAGCGCCTTGCGCACTGCAGCAGGTTGTGTCCAGACCTGACGGCCGTGTGCGAGACTTTCGACGCCCGGTGCGACGTGGAGCCAGATGATACGAGCCTGATCTGCCATGCAGCCCCGCTATTCTTGAAAATCGATGCCGGCACTACGCAAGCGCTGTTCGAGTTCAGCAATCCGAACATCTTTGGGGTTTTGCATCATAATGCCGGCTGCATCTTCGCGCTTGACTTTCTGCTCAGGGTCGCCGAGGTAGATTTCCTGGGTCGTATCCCACGAGCCATAATACGGAACGTTGGCTGGCGGCTTCGTCTGCGTCCAGTCTGTTAAAAATTCATCAAACGGTTTTCCGCGCTGCTTGCGGCTTTGCCGTTCGTCCCGGCGCGCTTGCCGGGTGGCTTCAAGATCGATCGAGCGTGTGTGTGCATCATACACCACGTGATAAATATCCTGGGCGACCCAATCCGAGATCAGCCCTTCGCGTAGATCGCGCAGTACGGACTCCGGCTCGCGCTCCAACGGGTCTCCGTAGCCGCCGCCGGCTCCCTGCGAAATCATATACACCTCGCCCTGTTTGACGATCTCGAATTGCATGCCCATATGATGCGTCGAGTATGTTGCATCCGGAAACGGCCGCTCGTTCATGATCGACGGGATGGTCCACTTTTCTTCCGGCATTTTGGCCAGGTGTTCAAACGCGTCCATGCCTTTCACTTTGCACAGCGGATACGTCGGGGCTCCGTAGCCACCGAACAGCCCATACGTCGACGGAAATTTTGAGCCCACACACGTCGTCATGAAACCAAAGGCGTCGGACTTTCGGACTGTAGCAATGATTTGATAACCTGTCCCGCCCCGATATTTCCCAAAGCCTTGATTGTCACACAACATGCGGTGTGGAACGATTTTCACAATAGGCGTTTCCTCTTCGAGCAATTCTTGCTCACCCAAATCTGTCATGGCGGCGAAGATCGGGGCGATGGAATTTTCGCCGTCCGCTTTTTCTCGGGCGCCGCCGCTCATGCCGTTGAGATCCGCACACAGGTTGCCGACGACCTCGCCATGCTGATTCACCCCACCGTAAATAAACGTGGTGATCATATTATACCAAGGGGCATGAATATTGGTGTAGCGATGTTCGCACGCGTAGATGAATTTGGGAACGATCATTTGCAGGGCGGTAAACGCCGGAAAAAAGGTCATCATGCTCTGCGCGGTGGGAGCCTCGCGGGTACAATCCACCGCAGAGCCATGGTCGGTGATGAGTCGCATGGGCGCAAACACGGCTTGATTGCGTGGCAGGTCCGGCCACACAAAGGTGAGGAATTCCTGGGCCAGCATGCCTTTGAGCGCTTGCAGCTCGGTATTAATCGAGCGGTTGAGAAATTGCGGACTGGTACCACGAAAATCGAGTTCGAGTGTATCTCCTTTTTTGCGGACTTCGAGACAGATCTTAATCAAACAGTTCTCACGCAACGTGCTATCCGGAAACACGACTGAGCGCACCGACCCGTCAGGCCAGGCTGTCAGCCGCCGCCGGACCTCTGCTTCCGTATCTTCGAGTGTCCAGCGTAGAGCTGAGACCACGCCGTCCCACGCATACTCCTTGGCAATCCCGTCTATGCGCTCCTTGATTTTCAGACAGGTGCTGAGCCGTACTTTCATATCTTGGATCTGGAGCATGGGATCGCGCACACTGTTTTGCAGCCAGGTCACGACATCGCGTCGGTATTGATAATTTTCTCCGACCTTGACCGGCGGCATACGGACGCCCTCAACGTAGACCGACTCGGCCGCCGACGGCATGCCGCCCGGCTCAATGGCTCCGTTCTCGCCTTCGTGCACCACGGCGACGATCCAGGCCATCAACTCTCCAGCCTCATCAAAGACGGGCAGGATCGTATTCTGGTCGGGCAAGTGTACATTGCCGAATTTTGGGTCGGTGCTCATAAACACATCACCCGGTCGGACACCGACGGTGGGTTCGTTGACCCAGTATTTGAGGATATAGCGTATGATCGGCTGACACACGACTGAGAAAATTAATACCCCGCCCGTACTGGCTACGGCCAAGTCGCCCGAAGCCGTAAAAATACCGGCGATCATATCACCCCATTTGGCACCCGGAGCCGCTCCGGTCTGCTCTAGCATGTCAAAGGCTTCGTCACAGGCAACCCCCAGCTTGCCGCGCACCAGGCTGATCTCATGCGGATCGTGGTGGGCAGCCATGCTGCGTTCCTCAGCCGGGCTGCGCAGAGCAAGGCCATGATCGTTGAGGATGTCGCGATCCGGACCGTAGAATACCACGGTCTCATCCATAAACTGTTCGAGTCTGGTCTTTTT
>JAPULM010000043.1 GCA_027294925.1 bacterium | reverse complement strand
AGTAATCGTGTGTTTAAAAGCTTGCGCACATCGTCCATCGCCCACCTGGCAGGGAACCTTACCTAACACAATAAGGGGTCAACACCTACAGGGACGACTCATCGATATACGAGACCTTCGCTTTATTTCATTCGATACCCTCGTGGATGCTGTCAGGCGAGCAGAAGTTGTCGCGGTGGGTGAGGAACATTACCACGCTGCTATCCAGGCCTTTGAACTGCAATTATTACGTGCCCTAGCCCAACGAAAGCCGCAACAATTGGCGCTTAGCATGGAATTTCTGGAACGCGATCAGCAAGCAACAGTCGATGCGTATTTGTCAGGCAGCATGAAGAAAGAAACGTTTCTGAAACGCCTCAATGCTTCATCAGCTTTCATGCAGCATTACTTTCCATTGGTGCATTATGCACAACAGGTTGGAATACCCGTGATCGCGATGAATGCGCCACGCCACATCGCACGTCAGGTTGCTGAACACGGATTAATTCAAACCATGCAAGGCTTAAGTGCCCTGGACCGTAGCTATTTACCGGTGTTGTTGGGAAACATCTCAAACGCTTACCGGGGCTATTTTCTCGATGCAGTCGCTGAGTCCCACGCACTGACTGAGGACCAAGCCATGCGCTTTGTTGAAGCGTCATATCTCAAGGACATGACAATGGCCACCGTGTTGGCAACATTTTTGGCCCAGCATCCAACCTTTACCGTATTGGCAATCGCTGGCCGTTTTCATTTCGATTACGGCCTTGCCATCCCAACTCTCTTACGCCAACAGCGCCGAGACGTTGTCATACGGCAGATTACAACAATGGCTATCGATTCCGATCAGACGTTTGACTTGCAACCTCTCGTTCAGGATACCATTGCTGATTATCTTCACCTTGTTGCACCAGCCCATGAAGAACATGAATGCAGCAAATGAACAAAAATTAGGCCGAGGGCGCCACGATAATAAGCCCTCGGCTACGGTATAAGAGAGAGAATGGGTTAGCCAAGACCTCTCAGCGTCTCGGTAATTTTATCAAAGTCCGGTAAGTTTCTTGCGTCGTCCAACACCTCAGCGTATTGCACCTTGCCCGCTTGATCAATGACAAACGCGGCTCGTTTAGCGACACCCTGGAAGCCTAACAGGTTGTCGTACTGTGCGCCATAGGCTATAACCGCTTCGCGGTTGAAGTCGCTCAGGAGCCTAAAATTGTAATTCTCTTGCTCCTTCCACGCTTTTTGTGAGAATGGACTGTCAACACTAATGCCGAATACTTCTGTGTTGAGATCGGTATAGGTCGCTAGGTTGTCTCGCACGGAGCCTAGTTCGTTCGTTCAACTGCCGGTAAACGCTAGAGGGACAAATAGTAAAACCACATTTTTTTGTCCACGAAACGAACTGAGAACCACATCCTGCATATCCGTATCTTTTAGGGTGAAGTCAGGCGCATCTTGTCCGACTTGTGCACTCATGTGCATTCTCCTCGTAAAAACAAACGTGTCTATGGTTTCTAAAACAAAAATGGGATAGACAGGATGTAATGTAACGGGTTTTAAACGGTGAGTCAACCAACCCTACAAGCAGACAACGTTAGGTCTCAAGGTAGAAATCATCTACTGTCAACGAAGGGCTAAGCCATGCTAATTTCGCGCTGCAGCATGCCGATTTCCAAAATTGTGATAATGCCCGATTCAATACGCACGCACCCGGCCTGTTGAAAATCGCGTAAGGTGCGGGTCATGGTTTCACGGGACATACCTGCGAGTTCGGCAAGCTCCTGCTGGGTGAGTCGTAAATCGATCACCGTTCCCTCATCCGTGGTGCGTCCTTTTTCCGTTGCCAGATTAAGAAGAACCCGTGCGACTTTGCCATAGACATCGTGAAACGCCAGGCTGCGAATAAGCTCGTTAACACGTCGTAAACGTCTGCTCAACACAATGGTCATGTTCAGCAAAATTTTGGGATGCTTTTCAATTAGATTGAGAAAGGGCTCGCGATAGATCACCATGGCGTCACTTGCCTCTAATGTCGTGACAGTGGCGGAGCGTGGCATATCGTCAATCAACGACATTTCACCGAAAACGTCAGTGGGATAGAGCATGCGGAGAATGATTTCACGGCCACTTTGATCTTCAATGGTAATTTTAACCAGACCACTTTTCAGGATAAATAGTGCGTTCCCTGGATCATCAACATGGAAGATCGTCACGCTTTTTTTGTAGTGATGTTCGCGGACGACATCGGCAAGCTGTCGAAGTTGTTCCTCATTGAGTTCTGATAAGAGCGGCACTTTCTGGAGAAAATCCACATGTTGCAACAGCATAGCTTTCCCCCTTTTCCTGTGTGTTAAAGCGCTTCACTGAGCAGTGCTTTAAGTTGTTGTTGACAAAATACATATGCTGTGGAGCAGAATTCACACCGGAGTTCAGTTTCAGGCTCTTCCGCGATTAATTGACGTAGTTCCTCGGCGCCTAGCGCCACCAGGGCATCAATGACACGCTCTCGTGAACACGAGCACCGCCACCGCGGTGTCGCACATTTGATCTGCTCTAAGGGAAGCCCGCCGAGCGAGCGCTGCAAGATATCATATGGCTGTGCATCTTCACGTATCATCGTCGTGACATGGGGAACCGACGTAACCGCCTGCTCGATATGATCCACCAAATCGTCGTCCAGGGTGGAATGAAACTGCAACATGAAACCTCCAGCAGCGCTCACCGTATGGTCAGGACTGACAAAAACCCCTAGTGAAACAGCGCCTGGAATTTGCTCGGAGTGTAACAGGTAGGCGGCCAGATCCTCGGCGATTTCGCCCGATTCCAAGGGCACTGTCCCCGATGACGGCTCAGGCGTACCCTGTTCTTTGATAACGTGCAGAATACCTTTGCCAACAGCTCTACCGACGTCGAGTTTACCATTGCGCGATGGGACATGGATCACAGCTTGCCCCAGATAGCCGCGGACATGACCTTCGCCGTCGGCTTCGGCCACAATTCTTTGGACCGGACCTCGACTGTTGATTTGGAGAATGACCCGATGTGACGGTTCTTTGAGTAGGGCGCCCATCAATACCCCTCCTGTGAGTAATCGACCTAGCGCTGCTGTCGCTGTCGGGCTTGAACCGTGCAGATGTCTGGCTCGTTCGACCAACTCGGTGGTCACTGCCGCCACGCCAAAGATATTCTCTCCTTCAACAACAGTCGTGACCAAACTATCCAACGTCATGCTCCTTAGTTTTTATGGCTATACCACAGTTATATCATGGGACGCAAGACCAAATCCGACCTGCTGTTAAACAGCACGGATGCTTGACAATATGCCGGGGTGACGGTACAAATCAGCTTACGATAGGGAGCCAGAAACATCGTTTGGGGCACGACCGTCGAGCGTCATCCTTGATGGTACCCATGCAATCCGATGACTGGAAAGTACCGTAACATACGCATGAGTTTACCATTTCCGATTATCAGACATCCCTCGGATGAGTGCCATAAGCCGATTTTGGTGAGTATTCCGCACTACGGCACCCATGCCTTGCCACATATCACCAACGACGATTACTGTGAGCCTTGGTTTTCGACCTTTCCCTACGGCTTTGCCGACACATTTGTTAGAGATATTTATGCAGATCTACATGATCACGGAACGACGATTTTAGCAACGCCGTTTTCGCGCATTTTTGTTGATATCAACCGACGCCGGGATGATTTCAATCACGATAATGGCGTGGTGCGTTCGCGTCGTGGCGTGGTCCGGACTCACACGATCCGCGACACCCCGATTTTTACTCAACCGTTAAGCACTGCACATCTCGAAGAACGCTTACAAGCATTCTACGATCCTTATTACACCACGTTGGAACAATTACTCAAGCGCTTGCGAGTAGCCCATGGTTATGCCTTGCTGTTGGATTGCCATACGGGAAGCCCCCGACGTATGCATGATCATCAGGTGATTATTGGTACTCGGCATGGCGTGACAAGTCATTATTTGTTGGCTGCTCATATCGAAGCTGTGTTTACATCCCACGGCTTCGAGGCGCATCACAATATCAGCGGTTATAGCGGGGGAAACATTGTGCGTACTTATGGTCGTCCCAAAACGCATCAAGTGCATGCGATTCAAATTGAGATCAATGCCTCAATGCTCATGACCACACCGCGCCAGGAATTTATTGTCCAGGTTTCACAGGGTGAAACGCCAGATAAGCACGAGCCCAATATTAGGCGTTTGCGTCTTTGCATGCAGGAAGTTGTCAAAACATTACCAGCCGTACTTGCAGCCCTGCATAACTGAATGCAGGGCCTCTGCCTATGGAGATCACAGCCTGGTTTGAAGCAGGAAGAAAAACGCCTAAGTTAAAGTCTGCCGATCAACCGTCTTCCTGAGGCGGGTCTGATGGTTGTTCTACTGACGCGGATTCCGGCGGTTCCACAGCACGGGCGACAACAACTTGGGCAGGACACAACATACGTCCATCCACGAAGTAACCTGCCTTTATCTCATTAACAATGTAGTTAGCTGGGGTCTCTTCTGTGGCTGGAGCTGTCGACAACGCTTCATGCTTCGAGGGGTCAAAAGGTTGCCCAATTGTTTCGATGCGCTCAACCCCTTGTTCGGCCAAAAAACTTTCCAACTGCTGTCCAATCATCTGTACACCTTGCCGCACCGCATTGGGGTCCTGATCGGCGTGTTGCAGGGCAAGATGAAAATTGGCAAGAATGGGAAGAAGCACTAGCAGTACACTTTCCTTGCCACGACTCGTCGCTTGTAACTGCTCCTGGCTCGTGCGGCGGCGATAGTTGTCAAATTCGGCCTGCAAACGCTGTAAATGGTCCAAATACATGGTGGTTTGGCCGCATTGTTCAGCTAATTGTGCTTGCAGTTCCTCGGTCGATAATTCATCGGTTGTTGATTCGGTATCTGCTGCCGTTTCGCTACCCTGCCCATCTTCGGCAGAGCAACTTGTTGCTGCCGCGGAGATTTCGACATGGTCTTGGTCGCTTTGCGATCCATTAGGCGCGGACTGCTGTTCCTCGATTTCCATACGACTATTCCTTCTGCATGCCTGGCGCTACTAGAGTTTACGCAGGATCATTGATCCTGCCTATGTACTTGCTATCGGCCGGCAGCGGGAGCTAAGATTTCGCTCTCGCTGCCGCACGAGGCATGTTAGTTGACGTCTTCAAATTCGGCATCGACCACGTCGCCGTCTTTATCTTTAGACTTCGTGCCGTTTGCATCAGCGTCCGTCTGGCTCCCGTTGGAGCCCGCAGCCTGGCCATCTGCAGCCTGCTTGTACATAGCCTCCGCCAGCTTATGCGATGCCTGGGTGACGTTGTCCCGCGCTTTCTCCATGGTAGCAACGTCCTCGCCTTTGAGTGCTTCTTTGCCTTCATTTAAGGCTGTCTCAAGCGCACTGATATCAGCCGGGTCGAGGTTGTCCCGATTTTCTTGTAGCGTTTTTTCAGTCTGATAGACCAGAGAATCGAGCTGGTTGTGCGTCTCGACCGATTTGCGCCGCTCGCTATCCTCTTGGGAATGTGCTTCGGCGTCGGTCACCATGCGATCGATTTCATTCTGATCAATGCCGCCGGCGCCGGTAATCGTGATGGCCTGCTCTTTCCCTGTTCCGAGGTCCTTCGCCTTGACGCTAACGATACCATTGGCGTCAATATCAAAGGTGACTTCAATCTGCGGGATGCCGCGTGGCGAGGCTGGAATCCCCTCAAGTTGAAACCGCCCCAAGGTTCGGTTGTCAACTGTCATCTCACGTTCGCCCTGCAAAACATGGATTTCTACGCTCGGCTGATTGTCTGTCGCAGTAGAAAAAATTTGACTTTCTTTCTTCGGAATAGTGGTATTGCGCTCGATGAGCTTGGTCATCACACCACCCAGCGTCTCGATACCTAACGACAGCGGGGTGACATCGAGTAATAACACGTCCTTTACATCGCCGGATAGCACACCGCCTTGTACTGCAGCTCCTATCGCGACGACTTCATCAGCGTTGACCGTCTTGTTGGGCTCTTTGCCAAACAGACGTTTAACCGCTTCTTGCACTATCGGTATGCGGGTTGAACCGCCCACCAGAACAACCTCGTCAATTTCACTGGGTGATAGACTGGAATCCCGCAGCGCTACTTTGCAGGGCTCAATGCTGCGCTTCACTAGATCCTCGACCATTTGCTCGAATTTGGCACGCGTGAGCTTCATCAGCAAATGCTTCGGGCCGCTGGCATCGGCAGTAATGAAAGGTAAGTTAATTTCTGTCTCTTGCACGCTGGAAAGTTCGCATTTGGCTTTCTCAGCGCCTTCTTTCAAGCGTTGCATCGCCATCGGATCACCGCTTAGGTCAATGCCTTGATCCTGTTTGAATTCACTGCTCAACCATTCCATGATGCGCTGGTCTAAGTTATCACCACCGAGATGCGTATCACCGTTCGTGGCTTTAACTTCCACGACGTTGTCACCAACTTCTAGAATCGAAATATCGAAGGTCCCACCACCAAAGTCATACACAGCAATCGTTTCATCTTTTTTCTTGTCTAAGCCATAGGCAAGGGCTGCTGCCGTGGGTTCGTTGATAATACGTTTGACGTCCAGCCCGGCAATCTTACCAGCGTCTTTGGTAGCCTGACGTTGACTGTCGTTGAAATACGCCGGCACCGTAATGACGGCCTCTGTAACCGCTTCGCCGAGATGGTCTTCGGCGGCTTCCTTCAGTTTCTGCAGGATGATCGCAGACAGCTCAGGAGGCGCATATTCTTTATCATTACTCTTTACCCAAACATCGCCATTTTTGGCCTCGATAACGCTATAGGGCACCATAGAAATCTCTTCGCGCACTTCATCGTACCGACGTCCCATAAAGCGTTTGATCGAGTAAATGGTGTTTTCCGGGTTGGTAACGGCTTGGCGTCGAGCGATTTGTCCAACGAGGCGTTCACCATCTTTAGCAAACGCCACGACCGATGGGGTAATACGATTCCCTTCACGATTGGTAATGACGACCGGCTCACTGCCTTCCATTACCGTCACAACAGAGTTGGTCGTGCCTAAATCGATACCAATAATTTTTCCCATGATCTCATGCCCTCCTTAGTTTGAAAACCTTAGAACGACCCCTGTCGTTATGATGTCCCTCTATGTAGCTTAAAGCACACATTTGCATAATGACTTAACGAACAAATTTTACGATGTCCTAAACTATATTTCTTGAGTCAAAGATTGTCAAGTTTATTGATGAGAGCAGTGCATTTTTTGACCAAAAAAGGCTACATAATCATTCTGGATGAAAATATATCTTCATGGTTTGATTATTCTGCTCTGTTAGGCTTAATAGCGATATCACCACCCAGCCCTATACTGAATGTTAAAATAAGGCAAATACACTGGCGTGTACCTCTGGATATAGATCTTCAGGTTTGCTTTTGGAAATCTAGATGACCTGCTTCAGTAGGGTGGGGCTGTGCCCCACCATGGCCCGGCGGTGCGGCAGGACCGCACCCTAGGCAATCTCATGCAGGTTAACATTGATTCCCCAATTCATTTTCTGAATATCTATAATTGTTGCCAACAATAACGTGATGGTCAATGTACTTCTGCATGGGATGCTCATGGTTACGACAACCGCCCATAGAGCGGGTATCTCTTATCGTTAGGTTGGGAAGAGCAAGCGGGTTCAGGGATCATTTCTGGGTAAGTCGACTAATATGCCGATGTCCGGGAGATTGTCTGGCCGAAAAACGTATTGATCGCGCAACGCCTCACCATATGAAGTGGGCGTTGGTTAAGGCGGAATTAAACGCTACAATTTGGCAATCTAGGTCGATACGTCTGATGCGGCGAAACGTACCGCTAATAGGATATGGCAAGATTAGCGCACACGGAATAATTCACTGAGTTGGTCAAGATAAAAACCACGAAATTCTGCGAACATCATCATCAGCATGAGTAATGTTAAAAGTAGGATAACGCCAAGCATGGCGAGCGCCGGAATGTATTCCTTGGCGAGTTGGATTCTTTTTTCCCAAGCCGCCTCACGCTCTTCTGCATCAATATCACCCTTACCAGCGGTATAACTCCAGAAGCGACGGGGCATCTTTCCCCCTGCCATTTTCTGTCTCCTTTATTGTATGGTAATGCGTATCAGTCCACTGTGTTTCGCAAGCTCAAAAATCTATCGCGATGGAGGCATGAGAGCATACCAGATGTTTCATGGCGCTTGCAATGCCACCAAGTTATACGGACGCTGCTGGCTCGGGATAAGCTCGATTTTGGCGTCTGGTACTGCCTCTTGCAATAATGCCACCAACTCGTGACGTGAGTAAAGCGTATACTCTTCCATCCCACACC
The DNA here is from genome assembly GCA_027294925.1 of bacterium. The sequence goes on along the minus strand of JAPULM010000043.1, from coordinate 4,873 downwards.
ATTCGGCAAAGCGTGAAGCCACACGATTACCCAAATGAAATAACGTGTAAGACGTTAAACCAAATGGCGGTGCAAAAGCATAGCGCAACAACGACCGCTCTGGATGGACAACAATGATCATCCCCTCCTTACTGAGCGTAGACACAGCACACCGAAGCGTTTCTAAAGCCCGCGGACGTGGCATATACAGACTTCGTTTAAACAGTATAACATCAAAACCTTTCCCACCAAGCTCTTGTTGGCACAGACGGGCGAGGGTTTGCCCTTCGTGTGAAGTCTGTTGCAATAATACGTGGCCTTTTGCGATCGCGTCATTTAAGCGGCTTTTGGCTTTTCCAAGCATTCCGGCATTCGCATCAATCGCAACAACTTTTGCTGCCCCAGCCCGTAAAAACTTCTCCGTTACGACGCCCGGTCCGCAGCCACAATCAACCACCGTCGTGCCAGTGGTACGAGAGCCGAGATAGGCAAAGATATCGTCATCCGTTTGGTGAGCCACGTTGATGTAAGCCCATTCGTAAAATAAAGCCGATAGATGCCAGGCCCAGAGGCGTCTTGTTTCATTCTCCTTGTTCATACCTCTGTTCTCCTATCGTGCTGAGGCATAAAGCCAGATTAGAAAGGATATTATACTGACTTTTTTGTTCGTATACACCCACCTCATGCGTCTTGGCACTTGGCAGCCGTAAAGTGCGTGCTATACTAAGTCCTACGTAGAACAGTTGCCTGGCATATTATGAGAGGCCATTTGAAACCTCAGTATGGATGTTTTCGCGCTTAAAGCTTTAGTAGACGATCTCCAACCGCAACTGATCGGAGCTCGTGTATCGAAAGTGTATCAGATGAACCGGGATGAGATACTTCTACGCTTATGGCGAGGACGTGATCTCCGGTTGTTTTTGTCTACCCATGCAACGTTGTGTCGCCTCCATCTAACGCCAAGTCATTTTGCCAATCCGCAACGCCCGCCGCGTTTTGCTGCCTTTTTGCGGGCGCATCTCAAACAAGCGCGTATACAACGCATTACCGTTCGGCCGTATGATCGCGTCGTCCAGATTGTATGGGATGATCAAACAGATTCAACACCTAGATGTACCTTGGTGCATGAGCTGACCGGGCAATGGGCAAATATTATTTTAATCGATGCGGATAGCATGATTCTTGATGCTCTCAAATACGTCGATCCAACCACACGACACCGTCGGCCCATCCGCCCTGGCGAGCGCTATCAGCCTTTGCCGCAACCTTCGCAGCGTCTGCTGGTATCCGACGTCAGCTTAGACATCCTGCAAGAGCTTGATCAGGAGGGACGCTTTGACGTCCCTGAGCTACAACGTCTTCTGATGGGCATTGCCCCAGTGTTGGTGACGGAACTCTTTCACCGAAGTCGGGGCAAGCCAAGCTGCTTTTGGCAACGCCTGTGCCAATTACGACGCCAATATGAGGACGAAAAATTGACGTTGTCAGTCGCCACGACTGCTGAAGGAGAACGACATCTCTGCGTATTGCCATTAGCCCATTGTACGGTTGAACCCTTTGCGAGCCCTCAGGCTGCAGCTGTCGCCTTTTACGAATCAGCCATGCAAGATACGCATATCGATTCACTGCGCCACGACATGCGAAAGGTCCTTCGACGCCACCAACAGAAGCTCGACAAAAAAGTCGCCAACCTCCAGCGTGACTATCAGAAACTGCAAAGCTATCTACCTTATCAGCATTACGGCACGCTGCTGGTGGCGCAACGCCTGCCACGCGGGTCTACAGAGGCAACGGTCGTTGATTATTACCAACCCAATCAGCCTGCGATTACGGTTCCACTTGACCCTCGTCTGTCAATACGCGACAACGCTCAAGTTTATTTTAGAAAGTACCGAAAGGCGAGAAATGGTCTTGCTAAGGTCCAGGAATTGCTAGACCAATGCGCTGCTGAAACACGCCATTTGGAAAGACTGGCGCAGCGCGTAGCACAGGCCAAAGATGAGCCGACGTTTAACGTTCTTGCCGGGGAATTGGCCAACCTGCAGCATCCCGTTGTACAACAGCGCCGCAAGGTGCCACCTTCCCGCATTACACCTACACAACCCTATCGTCGGTTGGTGTCGCGTGACGGCTATACCATCTATTGTGGCAAAAATAATCGTGGGAATGATATCTTGCTCCGCCAGATAGCCGTTCCCGATGACATCTGGTTGCACGCCCACCAATACGCTGGCGCCCATGTCATCGTTAAAGTTCGACCGCAGCAAGAGGCCTCTCGGCAAACCTTAATGGAGGCGGCGGCGCTGGCTGCTTATTATAGTAAGGGTAAACACGCTGCCATGGTTGAAGTCATCTATACGCCTGTCAAGCATGTACAAAAATTCCGCGGTGCTCACCCCGGAGAAGTACGAGTCTCGACGTGTCAGGTCTTGGAGGTAGCTCCTACCGGTCCAACACCTGATGATGACAATGTACAATTGTCGTAGATAAGGACATACACCTATGAAATATGCAATTCTCTCTGATATTCACGCCAATCTTGAAGCACTGGAAGCCGTTCTGGAAGATGCGCGTCCTTTGGTTGACGGCTTTGTCTGTTTGGGAGATATCGTCGGTTATAATACAAGCCCCCATGAATGTCTGGAGATGATAAAAAACGTCTGTTCGCCAATTGTCGCTGGGAATCATGACCAAGTCGCGGTCGGCATGCGATCTGACGAGGGCTTTAACGAATACGCTAAAGAGGCAATGGATTGGACTAAAGAGCAGCTCACCCCATCAGAACAAGTATTTCTACGGAATTTGCCGACAACGGCACCATTTGGAGTTGGGGAACGCTGGCTAGCTGCCCATGGTTCACCGATGGACACGGACGAATATCTGTTCCATCACCTTCAATTCCAGCAGAGTTTTTTGCACCTTCAGCGTAAACTTCCTGACATTCTCTGCTGCTTTATCGGGCATACGCACCTACCAATGATCTGGTTTAGCACACCTAATGGCGAAGTAAATCCAGTACATGTGCGGTCCCTTACGGCTACCTTTGACCCGCAGTATCGTTATATTGTGAATCCTGGTAGTGTTGGCCAACCCCGTCATGGAGACCCCGCCGCATCATATGTCGTCTTGGACGAAGAAGCCTTGACGATGGAATTTCGTTTTGTGTCTTACGATCTAGATATAACACAAGAAAAGATCTACGATGCAGGCCTTCCGACCTTTCTAGCCGAACGTTTGGCCGTGGGACGCTAGCAGTGAGGCCTTCTACCTGTCGCCTTGTAGAGCGCCGGAGGAGGCACCATGCGCTGTCGTGATGTGATGCGCCTCCGGCGCGTTTTGCTGCACGGCTTCGGCGACGGTCGTCCAATTTTCAATGCTTCTGCCACATGACGGACAACTGTGCCGCACGTTTGCATCGCTGTAACGGCAAATCGTGTAGCAGTGCTGACACTCTAGAGCGACGCCCTGATAGATCGTCATGCTGGTTTGTTGAGGCATGGCGCCTGCCCTCCTATTCTAAACCACGTGATGAAACGATTGTTCGTGCTTAGAGAGATTCTCGCCAAACAGATCAGGATGGATGAGCCCGGCAAGTATTTCCAAACTATCTACAATGCGCGGTCCGGGACGATTAAAATACGCATTACCATCCACGACATAGACTCGTCCTTGACGAACTGCCGACGCGTTGTGCCAGTCAGGCAAATTTTGCAGGGTTGGTAATTCCGCCAGCGTTTGTCCAAGCTGGTAACCACACGGGATAATCAACAAAATGTCCGGGTCATAGTCCTGTAGCGCGTGCCATTCGATAGGCTGGGAGTACTCGCCCACTTTACAAAGGGCATCTTGACCACCGGCAATCTGGATCATTTCAGGCACCCAATTGCCAGCCAGAATCAAGGGGTCAATCCATTCGATGACAGCCACCCTTGGCGGCGTTTCGATCGTGCTACTGTCGGACAAAATCGCCTTAACCCGATCGAAAAGGACGTCTAGTAGATGGTCTGCCTGTGAGATATGCCCTGTCGCTGCGCCAATGCTGCGGATATCAGACCAAATGTCATGCAGCATGGTCGGGCGTAACGAAAGCACCTCGACGTGTGATCCGAGGATTTGTTGGGTGGCTTTAACAACCTCGTCATATGGAACCGCACAAACCTCGCACTGATCCTGCGTAATAATCAAGTCAGGCTGGAGCAAACGGAGCTGATCGGTGTCGATGTCATAGATGCTCAGCCCCTCGCTTATTCGTGTTCTTACTTCTTGGTCAATACGATGGCTATCGGCATGGATGTCGATCTTAGGAGTTGTCAGACGAGGTCGATCGGTAATGCTTGCGGGATAATCGCATTCATGGGAAATTCCCACCAACGCATGCTCAAGCCCCAGACCACAGACAATCTCTGTACTGCTTGGGAGTAAAGAGACGATGCGTGGTAATGTGGGCATACAATTTCTCCTACCTTGGTTATTCCATCATGCCTCTTGTTATCTATAACATAGAAACCAGTGACATATATTCCATTGTCTTATTTGACATTACGACCTCATCAACCAGGCAATAATTCATAACCATACGTCCGAAGCTGAAAAGAGGCTGCATGCTAATAGGTGATTTTGCAATGGATGAATTTTTTAGGAAAAACGGAGAGGCAGGCTGCGGCTGAAACAAAATGTGGCAAAGTGTCACTAGGCCAAATCCGAATAACAAAGCTCAGCGTCTTGTCTGCAGCTGAGCTTTGTTATGCACGGTGTTCGCTTTGCCGGCCAGGAGAATTGTTACCTTCCTTCAATCTGGCGTTCGTAGTCCACAGCATCGAAGTGTCCCGCCGATTCTGCAACCAGACCGTCTTCGGTCATGTGCCAGTACTCCCATCCGCTTACCTCTACGCGA
>JAPULM010000429.1 GCA_027294925.1 bacterium | reverse complement strand
TCTGCTTACCGTAACAGACTGTCTTTTAGTAAGCAGGGAGGCCCTTTATGCAGCGTCGCGTGAAACATCTCTTTCATGCTATTTGTGAAACGTCGCACCACAGTCTATTTTATCCCACCCACTATGTTGTTCATCAACGACACCAGCCGACCCTGCTCCTTGCAGTTATCTTCATAGCCATCGCCTACCTCATACTTGCCATCATGCCCCCCAGTGGATATACCGAAAATACAGAATTAAACAAAATTCAGCGTCTTTTACAGTCGGGACAAACCGGACAAGCTCTTAAATCGGTTAATGCTTATTTATCTAACCACCCGAACGATGCCCAGGGCCTGTTCAAAAAGGGCCTCATTCTCGCCCAGATGAATCAAACCGATCAGGCCATTGCTGTCTTCAACCGACTTACAAAAGATTATCCTGAGCTGCCTGAGCCTTATAATAATCTAGCTGTTCTCTATTCATCTCTAGGGAAGTTTGATAAAGCGCGTGATATTCTTTTAACCGCCGTAAAAGCTCACCCCGATTATGCGACTGCATATGAAAATCTCGGTGATCTTTATGTCAATCTTGCTGGCATGGCATATGACCGCGCCCTCCAGATCGACCGTCGTAATGCCAAGGTACAAACAAAATTAGCCATGATCAATGACCTTTCCTCACCCACCCCCAAATCGCATGGCATCAACGTTCTTGCCCCAGCCGATACCGCCATTTTGGTGCGAACGCCCACCAGCAACACAAAGGATGTCACAGTCAGTTTGCCCCAATCAGATGAGAGCAAACTCGTGCTATCAACAATCAATGATTGGGCTCGCGCCTGGTCATCAAAGGATGCCACTACATACCTGTCCTTCTATGCCACGGATTTTGTACCATCTCCCCGTATGTCAAGAGCAACATGGGAAGCGGCGCGCCGCCGTCGAATTGACAAACCTCGAACGATCTCCGTTTCTGTCGAGCAAGCCCAGATCAACTTCGTTGACAGTACGGATGCACACGTTACTTTTGTGCAAACCTACCGTTCAGACGTCTATCGCGATCAAGTCCGTAAGAAACTTCAATTGCGGAAACAAGGGGATCAATGGCAGATTTATCAAGAACAAGTCATCACAAAATGAAAAAAATGGCCAAAGGCTCGGTTACTTTCACGTCATGTCTGACCTATTTATAAGTCATATACGACCCGCCTCAAAATTATCCGGCTTTAAAACCCCATATATATTAATAGGTTGCATTTGGCACGGTCTTTGCCAAACCCTTTTGTTAATTGTTCAACTGTGATTCACTCACGACTTTTAATAAAGGGAAGAGCCCATGTTAAGACTACGATCACCCATTTTAAAAAACGGTTCAGGTATGACCATCATTGAATTAATGGTGGTGGTCGCCATTATTAGTATACTAGGGGTTATCGCCGTTCCATCTTTTCTTGCATACCGGAATAAAAGCCGTGTGGCCGCTGTTATAAATACAGCTGAATCAATGCGTACTGCTCTTGCAGGCTATGCGGTAAGCAGCCCAGGAAATTTGTATCCGTTAACAGATGCCGCCGCTGACTGGGATGCGCTACGCCAAATCATTAATAACAACGGCGGAACTCTGAAAACTTCATTAGCCGAAATGCAAATTGTTGAACTTCTGTACAGTTCTGATAATGGTCATAACTATAGTGTTGAAATAACGGTAAGTGTGCCGATCGAAATGCGAGGTCACAAAGTCGATGTAAGTCCAGGGGGCGTTTTTGCTCAGTAAATCATAAAATGCCTCGTTTGCCAAAAATCGTCAAGGTCGTTATATTAAGTGATGTTGATCTTTGGCAAACGTCACAGCCGCCTAAATTAGGATTTACCGTGTCTGAAAGTGGCAAAAAGATAATTAGTGTCAACAAACGTGCGCGATACGATTATGAAATCAGTGAAACACTTGAAGCTGGTCTTGTGCTGCAGGGGACCGAAGTCAAATCACTGCGCCAGGGCAAGGTTAGCCTGAAGGACGCTTACGCGGACATCCAAAACGGCGAAGCCTTTCTTATGCATATGCACATTGAACAATATGAGCAAGGAAATCGGAACAATCATAATCCTGAGCGGCCACGCAAACTTTTGCTGCACAAGCAAGAAATTCGCCGTTTGACTAGCAAAACTCAGGAAAGAGGGTTAACCTTAATTCCAACCCGTTTGTACTTTGCGGGTGGCAAAGCTAAAGTTGAGCTGGGATTGGCAAAAGGCAAGAAGCAGTACGATAAACGCGAATCCTTGAAACGCCGTTCCGCCCAACGCGAGATTGAACGCGCCATGCGTGGCGAATAGCATTATATCATAAGGGGGCGCACTGGTTTCGACGGGGGTAGATGAGATCATAGTTGCATGCCGAGGACTCCGCCGGCCTCGTAAAAAAGCGGAACTCAATTTATTTGCCAACGATTACGAAGTGGCACTGGCTGCTTAATAAGCCAGCGTCCTCCCATCACTTGTCTACAGTGGTGGGGTAGGGCGTCATGATGTAGACTAGCCCTGCTTTCCTCCCGCCTGGGAGGATGGTTGCGCGAAATTTAAACCAGGCTAGCATCTTTCTTGCCCGGCTGGGGTGGTTGGGAAATGCGAAACTTATACCCCGGACAAGCATGTAGAGGCTATGGTCGAAGGCTTCCGGACGCGGGTTCGATTCCCGCCGCCTCCATTTTTTCTTCCCTGCAGGGTTGCTGGGTTTCTGCGTCCTTGCCCAGCACTATGCGCCTAGGAAGTGCCTGATCTGCCGTTGTAGCCAACAAATCCGCCACCCGCTCGACTACTTCTTGCAACCGGGCTCCACTGCCTGGCTGTCCAGCCTTCCGTACCCGTCGCACTGTCTTACCCCCTTTTCTTGTATGGTACAAGCTAAAAAAGTGTTGTTTTCTAGTTATGCAACGAGAAATTTTTCTGTACATGGTAATGTAAGATACATACGGAATCGTGAAACCTAAATCTACAGATGGCTAAGAGGGGGTAGGATGACGATTGGCAAACGCCTAAAAAGCTTGCGAAAGCTGAAAGGCTTAAGTCAGAATGAAGTCGCTAGGCGCGCGGGTATTAATCGACCTACAATTTCAGAGCTCGAATCAGGCCAACAGCATGACGTTACCGTTAAAACGGCTAGAGTCTTGCGCGTGCGCTCGAAGTGTCGTTGAATATGTTGGTTGGTAACGACGAAGGAGAGTCTCCAGCCCGCCGACGAGCCTTTGGTTGGCGCCTAGGACCTCACCGGCGTGGTGGTACGCACGCGCACCGACCTGCTACGACCTATCTGAAGCGGACCCACCCTTGTATCGGGGTCATGCGGTTCTGAGGACACCCTCGCCCCGCCAAGACGACCTTTACCCTAACCCCTTCCCTGGGCACAATGCCCCTGCCACTTGCACACAATGGCATTGTGGTGTCTAATGAGTGCCAAGATAGTATAATAAATCCTGCATCGGAGGACACCACAGATGTCCCCTGCTCCCACATCTGATCCCCGGTTCTTTTACGGCTGGGTGGTCATGGTTGCCTGTTTTCTCACCACCATGGTGGTCTCCGGCACCA
>JAPULM010000428.1 GCA_027294925.1 bacterium | reverse complement strand
CATGCACCAGGTATGGGGCGCTTGGAACGGTACAAGTCGCTTGCTGCCGTGCGTGCTGTTGTACGCGCCCCAACTGCAGGGCGAGAGGCTATCCTACCTTTCCTCGATCACTACGCAGAAGTGGCGCAAAAGCTCGCCTAATACGGCATATTGCATTAGGATGTCTTGTCTATGTTCGCGGGCTGTTGGGTTGCAGGAGGAAACGGGTGAGTGAATCTTTTGAGAGTTTAATGAGCGAGCTGGAGAATTTCGGCCGTGCTAATGACAGCGTCGTCACCGAACGACCGCGCCGTATGTTAAATATTACTGGTGATACCGGAGAGTTTCTTGCCGTGCTGGTTGTCGCCACACAGGCACGACGTGTGCTTGAGATTGGAACTTCAAATGGTTACTCCACCCTGTGGCTGGCGAGGGCAGCTTGCCAGATTGGCGGGTCGGTAATAACCGTTGAGTTATCCGACTACAAAGTCGGATTGGCCACAGATAATTTCGCTCGTTCCGGGTTGGCCCCGTGTATCAATCTTATTCAGGACGATGCAGCCGCGGTGCTTAAACAGTTGGGCGATGGTTCCTTTGATCTCATCTTTTTGGACTCCGAGCGTTCAGAGTATGTCAAGTGGTGGCCTAACCTGAAGCGTGTGCTTTGTCGTAGGGGTTTACTCGTTGTTGACAATGCCACTTCCCATGCAGAAGAGATGGCGCCTTTTATGGCTTTAGTCAATACCGACGAGAGCTTTATAACGAGCTTAGTACCTGTGGGTAATGGAGAGTTTCTTGCCGTTCGGCCATCAGCATAAGTTAAAGCCCAACAAAGCTTAAGGAAACATCTGCGAACGAACTCAATCGCGCCAGACGCGCTCCACCAAGCTTTTGGCCATTGGTGGTACGTCGCACAGCTTAATTTCGAGCCCTGCTTGTCTCGCATCGTCCATCAATTGCTTCAGAATCATAGCAGCGCTCAGATCAATCCTACCGAGTCCTCCGAAATGTAAACACACTTCGCGTAGGTCAGGATTTTCTGTCAGCAGGGCGGTAAACTTTGCTTCAAAGCTCGCTACCGAACCAAACCACAACACACCGAGCGGTTTGAAATGTAAGGTCTTGCTGCCTTCGTCAACCCAGTGCTCAAAGACCAACTGTTGCTCGCGTCGCAAATGTTGCGCCACGGCCAAACCAATACCTAATAGAACGGCGATGTCGATCCGCGGGGCTAACGCCAGGGTCAGAGCAAACGTCAGCCATGCAATGAGTGCCTGGGGGCGTGAATATCGTTGCAGCCCCACCAGCTGACCGAGTCGGATGAGGTTAAGGACTGCCGAGATGACGATGGCTCCCAGGATCGCTTTGGGCAAGGCGAACAAGACGAACGTAAACGGCAAAAAAGCCAGCACTACAAGACCCGTCACGGCACCACTCCAGCGGGTTTTGGCGCCCGCCAGTCGGTTGACTGAACTACGAGAGAACGACCCGCCTACTGGAAAGCCTCCCAAGACACCTGAGGCAAAGTTGGCAACGCCTTGGCTGACAAACTCATGATTTGCATTCCATCTCGTACGATCTTGCATCGCATAAGTGCGGGCGATAGAAGCGGCTTCGGCAAAGCCGACCAGGGCAATTACGCTGCCGCCGATGATCAGGGAGGGAAACGTAAGCCAGGGTAAATCAAGATGCAGTTGTGGTAAGCCGGCAGGAATCTCACCGACGACAGCTCCCTCGTATCTTGTGGCAAGACTGAAGCCGACACCCAAGCCTACGGCAAGCAATACACCAGGAAAAAGCGGGTGCAATTTACGGCCCAAAAGGACGCAGGCGCCGGTCATGACCGTAAGTCCTAAGGAGGTCCACTCCCAGGCGTTGGGGTGCGCCAGGGTCCAAAAGGCTCGTTGTACTACCCCATCACCAGGGGCGTGTATCCCGAAAGCAGCCGGCAGTTGCGAGGAGAGAATCAAAATGGCAGCAGCCGAGGTAAAGCCGATGAGTACGGGTTGCGACATGAGATAGGCCACTGAACCAAGTCTGAGCAGCCCGATGAGCACGCGCACGACGCCGACGACGAGCGCCAGCAACGCTGCCAGGCCAATATAATCTGCGCTTCCGGGAGACGCTAATGGGCTGAGTGCGCCAAAGGTCAGCAAGGCAGTCATGGCCACCGGGCCGGTCTGCAAATAGGGTGAGGAGACAAAAAAAGCAGCGACAATCGACGGAATCGCGGCGGCGTAGAGCCCGGTATAGGCAGGCATGCCTGCCAGTTCAGCGTATGCCAGCGACTGGGGAATGACGATCATGGCAACGCTTACGCCAGCGAGTATATCGCCTACGCTCAACCCTGTGCGTTGGTGTCTCACGCCCGCTTGAAGCTCCGCCATGAGTGCATGTCTCGATTTCATTTCAAAACGTTAGCGTGACAGGAGCTTGGCACGGAAATACTTGTGGTTCACGTGGGCGATATTGGGCGACAGCAATATCGAGGCATATCTCCGCAACTCGCTGACGTTGGTCACAGCGCTCAATCCCCACATCAGCTATGACAATGCCGCCAAGGTTGCCAAAAAAGCTCACGCAGAAGGAATCACCCTGCGGGAAGCCACCGTGGCACTCCAGCTGCTCACGGGCGAAGGTTTGATCGCCTTGTGCGGTCGGGAGAGATAATCGACCCGCGAGCCTCAAAGAAGTAATGAGGACTGAGTATCACCTCGCGCTTCATGGCTCAGTCCTCAGCACTCAGTCCTCGGTCTTCCTTAAATCCGCCACAGGATCCACAGTGTTGCTATCGTCCCAACCACGGCGGTACCATAGCACAGCACGGCAATAGGCTGTCGCATGCCTTTCACCCCGAGGTCATACAGGATGTAGCGAAAGCGATGCGCCCAGTGATACAAAGGCAGGGAAATGAGCCCGAAGAGGTAGAGTTTGACCAACGGATGCCCGAATAGGGAGGTATTGACTGACACCCATCCGAGGGGCGTCGCAATGCTGTGAAGAATGAGATGGATGGGCACCAGCAGGGCCGCCACCGTACCTCCGGCCCCAAACAGCGCCCACCAGAAGGGTTCCATCATTCGTTTCGTTGCCACGGTTCAGCTCCGCAGGAAGAGAAAAAGCAATAGGATCACCAGGGAGATCACCCCCCAGGCACCGAAACCGGCGGCCGTGATCACCGTCGGCGGCACCCGGTGTTCCCCCCGGCGAATGACCAGGATCTTGGAGGCCGCCTCAAACCAGGTAACGCTATGGTACAACGCAAACAGGAGTGCCACGATGTGAAAAATGATCCACCCCGGCGCGCTGAACTTCTGCACGAACGCGCTGTACGCTTCCGGACCGCGCGGCAGTTGCGCGATCTGCACGAGGAACACCACCAGGAAGATGGCGATGAAGACACTCGACAGTTCGCGCATCATGAAGAGGAAGTACTTCGGATGCTTCAGCCACCAACTGGCCGGCATCCGCGGCTGGAACACCTTGGGTCTGTCAAGATGTGGTGCGTTCATCACTTCCCCCAGGGTAGAAGCAGGGACTTGAACCACGCATTGGTGGTGGTGACCTTGGCTTGCTGAATGGCGGCGGCCGGGTCGACATCCTTCGGACAGACCACCGAGCACTCGCCCACAAAGGTGCATTCCCAGATCCCTTCAAGGCTGGCAATGACCGGCCCACGTTGCGCGTTTCCCTGATCCCGTGAGTCC
>JAPULM010000427.1 GCA_027294925.1 bacterium | reverse complement strand
CTCCAGACCATTGGAAAAGGTTTTATTCTGCTGCTGCAGATGACCCTGCTGCCCTATATCGTCCTGTCGCTGATGACTGGTCTGGGACGCCTGACCTATCGACAGGTCAAGAGCCTGGTGCTCAAGGCGGGGTCGTTGCTTGTCCTATCATGGGGACTGGCCATTGGCGCGATACTCCTGATGCCGCTGGCATTCCCGGTTTCGGAATCGGCCTCTTTTTTCAGCACGTCACTGATTGAGATGCCGGAACAGGTGAACTTCCTTAGGCTGTTCATTCCGTCCAATCCGTTTTTCTCGTTGGCCAATAATGTCGTTCCCGCCGTAGTGCTGTTTAGTGGCGCGGTGGGCCTGGCACTGATTGGTATCGAGCAGAAACAACGTCTTCTCGAACCCTTGACTGTCCTTAGCCGAGCTATGGGTAAAGTCACCGGTTTTGTGTCTAAACTGACGCCACTCGGTGTGTTCGGCATCATTAGCAGTGCCGCAGGTACCATGGGACTCGATGAGCTAGCCAAGCTTCAGGTCTATCTATGGACCTACATCGCCATGGCATTGGTGTTGACCTTCTGGGTGTTGCCGGCGTTGGTCACCAGTCTGTCACCGCTCACCTATCGCCAGGTTGTCGGGCAAACCCGGGACATCATGGTGACGGCGTTTGCCACCGGCAGCGCCATCATTGTCATCCCGCTTCTAATCGAGCGCAGCAAGGACCTCTTACATCAGGCCAACCTGCACACCGAGGAAGGCGACGCCACGGTCGACGTGATCATTCCGGCGTTCACCAGTTTTCCGAAAGCCGGGACCTTACTTCCCATGAGTTTCATCCTGTTTGCTGGCTGGTTTTCCGGTTCCACGGTGCCGCTGACAGAATATCCCACCCTCATCGTCACTGGCTTGGTGAGCTTCTTTGGCGGTGTCAATGTGGCCATGCCGATGCTGCTGGATCTAATGCGCATTCCGGTGGATCTGTTCCAACTCTATCTTGCCCTCACGGTGGTGACCAATCGGTTTGGCGTGCTCCTCACCACCATGAATATCCTCATGTTGACGTTGCTTGGGACGTGTGCCGTCTGCGGGGTGCTGACGCCGCGCTGGGGAACGCTGTTACGCAACATGGTGCTGACGCTCCTGATCATGGCCGTCACCATCGGTAGCGCGCGGACGTTCTTCACCCTCGTGCTCGACAATGAATACAGCAAAGACAAGGTCATCACGAGCATGCAGTTGTTGCGTCAGCCCGGCCCCGCCACGATCCACAAGACACCGCCGCCGGTGCCGGCCGGTGATTCGAGCCTGTCGGCGTTGGCACGCATAGGTGCCAGAGGCGTTATTCGTGTCGGATATCTGCCGGACAATCTGCCCTTTGCCTATTTCAATGGCACGGGTGATCTGGTGGGGTTTGACATCGACATGGCGTATGCGCTGGCGCGGGACCTCGACGTCAAGCTCGAATTCGTGCCGATGGCACGTGGTGAGATGGCTGCCCAATTGAATTCGGGATACAGCGACATTGTGATGGCTGGCGTTGCCGTGACGCCGAGGCGAGCACAGGCAATGGCCTTCTCGATTCCCTATGTGGAGCTGACCGTGGCGTTCATCACCAAGGATTACCGCCGAGAGGATTTCAATAGCCGGGAAGCCATTAAAGGCCTAAAAGCGCCGCGCATCGGGGTCCCCAATCTGCCGTATTACATCGACAAGGTCAAGCGTTACCTGCCGCAGGCCGAGCTCGTCGTGCTCAATTCCATTACCGAGTTTTTCGAGCAACACGGCGATGATCTGGATGCCTTCGTCTATTCAGCCGAGGCTGGGTCAGCCTGGAGCTTACTGTATCCCGACTATACCGTAGCCATACCGCAACCGGATGTGTTGTCTGCCCCGTTGGCCTACCCCACCGCCCAGCGCAACCAGGGGCTGGTCGATTTCATCAATATTTGGATCGCTCTGAAACAGAAGGACCGGACTATCCAATCCCTCTACGACTATTGGATCTTGGGCAAGAACGCCGTTGCGAAGCAGCCCCGGTGGTCGGTGATTCGCAATGTCCTCCACTGGGTGGAGTAAGAGGGCCGTCGGGCTCGACAGATGAGCTGTCTATGAGTTGACAGCCGGCGGTGCGGCCGGCTAAAGGCCAATCAGACGGGCCGCTAGGATGACGCTGCAGAGCATAAGCTATGACGACAACTCTGTCTGCATCGTTGACCACAGGGCTTTTTGACGACGATTATTGGGGGCCAGAGCACTGGTCAGGGCCTGATCCATGCTTTGTACAAATTCAATGTCGAGATCACGCCGCATTTTTGTGGGGATTTCATCCACATCAGGGCGATTGTCAGCGGGCAAAATAACGCGTTTGATCCCGGCCCGTTTGGCGGCTAACAATTTTTCTTTAACCCCTCCAACCGCCAGAACCTGCCCACGCAAGGTAATCTCGCCGGTCATGGCAATGGTATGCGATACCGGTAAACCCGTAAAAGATGAGATCAAAGCAGTAGCGATAGCCGTTCCCGCCGAAGGGCCATCCTTCGGTATGGCGCCGGCGGGAACATGAATGTGTAGGTCACGTTCACGAAAAAGTTTTGGCATGATGCCAAGTTCGCGAGCCCGTGACCGAGCATAGCTCAGCGCAGCCTGAGCTGATTCTTTCATGACCTCGCCTAGGGAACCGGTTAAAATAAGCTGCCCCTTGCCCTCCATGATGGTGGCTTCAATATACAACATCTCGCCACCCGCCTCAGTCCAGGCCAATCCCACCGCCACGCCAACTTCATCGCGATGCCGATCAACATCGGGGACATAGCGCCGTACCCCAAGATAGCGTTGCAGGTTACGGGTGTGAACCAGACAGCGCTTTTCATGGCCTTCTGCCACCTGGCGGGCAATTTTACGGCAAATGGCCGCCAGCTGACGTTCGAGATCACGTAGGCCAGCCTCGCGAGTATAGGCGCTGATGATTGTTCGAAGTGTTGGCTTGCTTAAACGCAGGTAGCCTTGGCGCAACCCATTCTGTTCAATCTGTCGAGGCAGCAAGTAGTGATGCGCAATATACAACTTTTCTTCCTCGGTGTAACCCGAAATGGGGATCATCTCCATCCGATCGCGGAGTGCATTTGGAATGGTGTCGGTTACATTGGCCGTCGCAATAAACATAACGCGAGATAAATCAAATGGCACACTGAGGTAATGATCACTAAAACAATGGTTTTGTTCGGGGTCAAGCACTTCAAGCAAGGCAGCTGAAGGGTCGCCGCGAAAGTCATTACCAATCTTGTCAACTT
>JAPULM010000426.1 GCA_027294925.1 bacterium | reverse complement strand
CGGGGAGTAGAGAACTCAAATATCGACATTCGGGGATGAGAAAGTACCAGGCTCGATTATTGGCGAGCAAAGCGTATCATGTCTGCATGGTGTGCCTCAACTGTGATCGACCCCGTGCTCGCCTCTTGACTCTACAGCCCGGTCGGTTGACAATGGGTAGTTCTAGCCAGAAAAGGCGCTGAGCCTATACGAAAGGAGAACAATGCCGAAGCAACAGGTATACACAGCATGATAGAAGCGCTACACCGTGCAACGGATTCGATCAGTGAAACCGAACTGCCCCGCATGGTGCTGGATGGGTATGAACTACCCTCTGGCTTAAGTGATTTTCTGCCCGTTCGCGCCGGCGAGCTTGATAATGACGCTATGGCAGAGCAGGGACTACCCGGTAGCAGTGCGGAACGTTTTCGGCAGGTCGGTCGTCTTACTGGATATTTGCAAGAATTTGCTGCGCCGGAGCCCGACGAAGAAAAGATTCCGCCGGGTTATGACCTGGCGGCGGCCACCGTCGTCCATCTGTTTGACAATGCTTCCGGTGTTTCGCGCTGGATCGAGGAAGTCTTTATTAGTGACTTTGAAGCTAGGGTTGATCAGGAGATTCATACCGGTCAACGTTTGCTGATGGTGCAGCGCATACCGTTTGAGGGCTTTACGGATGAAGTTGCCGGATTACGGGTGGTGCAGAGTAGTCCCATCGGTCTAATTGCATCTACTGTGGTGGATTTCCGTGTTGGTCGGTTGCTCGGCGTTGCTTATGTCGCCACCCTGGGTAATTACGAGCGCCACGATCTGGTTGAGCGGATGGGACGCGAATTGGAACGTAAGATGGTGCGGGTGGTGTTTGAGGTTCCCTCTTGAAACAGTGCTTGTAAAGTAATTTCACGACTTTTTAGATGCATTTTTGGCAGAATTACCTATCCTTTAGCGAGTAACGGGCATGCGTTTGCATCTTTTTCGCTGGGGGGGGACGTATTATGCCGCGCAAAATGAAAGCGCGAGATATTCATCAATGTGCCGTGTCGTATGATAAAATAAAGTCATCTCAGATTATTGACGAACTATATACCGATTTTACTTCCTGGCAAGGACTGCTCGATTTCGAGCCTGCCTGGCGAGCCCCAAACGGTCAAATCCAGACCTTTGAAAAAGATCCCGCTATGCTCATCGGGGTAGCGAATTTCCAGGGCCGAGATGTGGCCATTGTGGCGCAGCAGACCCCGCCGAGTGACCAACAACGTGGCGCCTATAACTATGGGCTGGTACAGGCAGACGGCTATGGGCTGGCGCTTTGTATGATGGATTATGCCGAGAAGTACGGCCTTATCCTGCATACCTTTATCGACACCGTTGGCGGTGACCCATTTGAAGCCTCTGCCGCTAAGCTGCAATCATGGCTGATTGCCCGCTGCCTGGCAAAAATGCTGAGCCTTAAAACGCCATCTGTTTCAACTGTAATTGGTCAGGGTGGCAGCGGTGGCGCCATTGCTTTGCAACTGGCCCATCGTCGGCTGATGTTGGCCCTGTCAACCTATTCGGTTATTACCCCTGAAGGTTGCGCGGCCATTCTATTTCGTCACGTCGATGATGAGACCATTACCTGCGCCCTTGATATTCTGCAACCGACCGCTGACGCTATGTTGAAGTACGGCGTCATTGATCAAGTGGTGAGTGAATCCCTTCCCAATGATCCCGACTATTTGTCGCAGACGCTCGAGCATCTCAAAGCAGCATTGACGCAGGCGACCCTGGAGGTGGCGGAAGTGTTGGTTGAAGACTTACAGCACGAATTGGTTGAAAAGATTGGGCGCTGTGGGCAAGTAGCTGAACAGAAACCCTGGTATCGGCGTGGACGCCGTCTCACCAAACGGTTGTTGAATTTCTCGCGTCCTTCGGGCCCGACGATGGATCCCCACATTGCCTATATCCGGCGGCACGTGTTTGGCGACCCCGATTGCATCCCACAGGCCTGTAACCCGGTTAAAGATGCCGACGGCATCATCATGCGGCAAGGATGCGGTCATCTATCTTCGGAGGAGGAGTTTCGTGATAACTGGCAGGCCTGCCCGGCCTGCCATCGTCCCAATCCTATTGATCCCCATACGTATATCGATTTGCTGCTCGATGCTGACTCGTTCCAGGAGATTTATGCCCATTTAAGGCTGGAAAAGATAGAAGGTTGGACCGATTTACACGACTATTCGGCAGCTCGCAAAAAATTCGAGAAACAGCCGGGCAGTAGCGAAGCTCTAATTATTGGTTATGGCACGATGTTTGGGGATCTGCCGCTAGCGGTGTCAGTGAGTAACTTTGCCTATATGGGTGGCTCCATGGGGGCGGTGGTCGGGGAGAAGTTCCGAGCCTTGGTGCAGTATGCGCGAGACCACGATCTGCCACTGCTGTCGATCACGGCAACGGGTGGCGCCCGGATGCAAGAAGGAACGGTCGCCCTGGCGCAAATGGCCAAAACCACGGCGGCAGTGATGGCCTTGCGCCGTGCCGGGTTACCGTATATTTCGGTCTTAGGCCACCCGACCGTCGGCGGCGTGCTGGCAAGCTATGCGACCTTGAGCGATTTTATTATAGCTGAGCAGAAAGCGACCATTTCTTTTGCCGGCGATCGTGTGGTCAAGCTAACCAGTGGGGGACGAGGGCTTAATCCCGCAGCGATGACGGCTGAGTTTTTTGCCCGTCACGGTGGCATTCATGCCGTGGTAAAGCGGCAGGAAATGAAAGCACTGATTGCCGGTGTATTACGTATGACGCCATGGTATCGTGACACAAAGAAGCTTGACAACGTTTGAACCGTTCCGTAGCTCTTATCGTGGTATTTGTGTTTGGCGCGCTGTTGCCGGTGGCGCTGGTGCTGCTCTGGCTCAGCAGACCGGTGCTGGTACCTCTTTCGCCGCTACCACGGGTCGCCCCAATCCCTCAACATCTGCTCCCAAAGGTGCGACTACCGGCCGCTAATGATGCCGAAAGTGTCGCCTTGCGCCGCTCAATTCGTAATGGCGAGCGCATCTATCAACGTCTCTGCTTTCACTGCCATGGCCGGGCAGGAAAGGGCGATGGCAATCCCTATATGGAAAGTATAGGGCACAAACCGGCTGACCACTCTGACCTAGCCAAGATGCAGAAACTGAGCGATTGGGAGTTCTTTCTGGCCTTACGCGACGGGGTTAAAGACAAACGCGGCTGGTTCACCATGCCACCCTGGCAATCCGTGTTGACGCCGCAGGAGATGTGGGACGTGATCACCTATGTGCGGCGTCTACCAACGGCGTCCTAGGGTGGAAAGTAGGTATCTTATAGCGCAAGGTGCGGAAGAAGCTGCACCCATTCTCTATCTCCATCATCTGACCTGGCTGGAAGCTGGCGTGATGAATCTCCAGGGTTACCAACCGGGTATTTCCGGTCCGTTTACCGTCTTGGG
>JAPULM010000425.1 GCA_027294925.1 bacterium | reverse complement strand
AGCGACAAGCTTATTTTTCAACGCGGTATAGCAGCCCAGACAGTGGAGAAAAATCTGCTCTGCGGAGTGACAGACAGGCACAACAAAAATCTTGGACTTGCCATCATCACAGACATCAACGCAAAGGCAGGGTGTTTGTCGCTATTCACCCCGGTTGCAGCGACAAACATTCGGGTCATTCAAGGTGGGGATCTCTATCTGAGTCTTGATGGTCGAGAATTAGGTCGCAAATAACCCTCGGGCCTTCTCGCAACCCGAATAAAGTTGCCACGCTACAAGTCAGCTAACGGCAACGATACTGACTCGCCCGATGTTGCGCTACGAGATACGGCTTCGGTGAATTCCATATATCGCACAGCCGTAGTAAAATCCGTCAAGCGGATCTCTTCCTGTCCACGAATGGCGCCGACAAATTCTTCCTCAACCCGCCAGGCATCCACGTTTTGTGACGCAATGGCGATTTCTTGTAACGCCTCATCGCCTACCTTACCGCCAAGCAACTTGCCGTTGGCGTGATCGTAATGCAACGTGCCGGTGTTACCAAAAAACCAGGCGCCGGCACCCGCTGCAAGGCCTGTTACTGCACTGAACGCATAGGTCGCCAGAGCACCGCTGGCCAAATCAGCAAGAATTTCAACATGATCAGGAACATCAACACGCACCATCGCACCGCTGGCAGGATCACGACGCTGCGCTACGCAGATCCGCGTCCGTGCATCTACACGTGCTGCGGGCCCAACCCAACGCATGGACGCCTCATACCAAATACCCATGTTAAGAATATTAAAGCCGCTCAGCGCCTTCTGATGGCGCCAGTGCAGCGGCCCCTCGGGGTCGGCAAAGCCAGGCACCGCTCCCACCACTTTCACCATACTGAGATCACCAACATATCCCGTATCAAGCAGCTGCTTGATGGTACGGTCGGCGCCAAATGTCAGTGGCGACGGCACGATTTGCGCAATCAAATTAGGATGTTCTTGTGACTTTGCCAACATGGCGTGTGCCTCGGCAGCATTCATGGCCATACGCGCTTCGCACATAACATGCTTACCTGCGTCCAGAGCGCTACAGGTCATGTCGTGGTGCATGTATGGCCAGGTACCAATGAGAATAGCATTTGTATCATCGGCCGCCATCAGTTCCCGCCAATCATCGTAAACTGTCGGAATACCAAACGTGTCTGCAACACGCTGTGAGGATTCACGGCTACGATTACATACACTGACAATCTCCACCCCCTCAATGGCCTGTAGGCCTGGGATGTGCCTGACGCGTGTATTATTACCTGCTCCCACGATACCAATTTTAACGGATTCTGTAGACATAGCGTGCCTCCTCCTCTACTCATGACCATAGGCACAATGCGAAATGCATCCATTCGGCATCGTATTCCGGTCTGGTTTTCCAACGAGCCCTCGTACTGCATGACGCAGTTACCCCGACGGGTTGGCGTGGCAGAACCCATTGGCTTTAAAATTTCTTTGATTTTCAGAACCG
Organism: bacterium; assembly: GCA_027294925.1. Next base: position 3,555 of record JAPULM010000425.1, on the reverse strand, counting down.
CTTACCAAACTGATCGAACTTCTAAAACAACTCACTCTGGCAGACTGTCAACATCATCAGGGAGCATGGACTTGCTCTAAGGTTCGATAGCTCCGGTTTACGACTTAGACGGCAAGGCAGGCGCCTCTTGCAGGGCTTCGATAAGTAAACGGATGCCAACCCCAGTGGCACCCTTAGGGACATAAGGTTTCTCCTCCCGTGTCCAGGCAGTTCCCGCAATGTCCAGGTGAACCCATGGCGTATCACCAACGAATTCTTTCAAAAAAGCACCACCGGTAATCGATCCGGCTTCGCGCCCACCCGTATTCTTGATGTCCGCGATATCACTTTTGATCTGCTTACTGTACGCATCGAACATTGGCAATGGCCAAACACGCTCGGCACTCATTACTCCAGCCGCCTGTAGACGTTCCATCATCGGTTCATCGGTGCCCATCATACCGGTGGCGTGACTGCCAAGCGCCACCACGACCGCCCCGGTTAATGTCGCCAAATCGATAATGCGGGCAGGTTTGAGCTTTTCAACCGCGTATGATATCGCATCGGCCAACACAAGCCGCCCTTCGGCATCCGTATTGATCACCTCAACCGTTTTACCCGACATGGCGCGCAAGATATCCCCCGGCTTCACCGCATTGCCACTAGGAAGATTTTCCGAGGCCGGCACTAACCCAACAACGTGACCTGGATAATTAAGTTGCGCCAAGGCTTGCATAGTACCCAGCACAGCCGCCCCGCCTGCCATGTCCATCTTCATATCTTCCATATTGGCCGCAGGCTTAATCGAAATCCCACCGCTGTCGAACGTAATGCCCTTCCCTATCAGGACAATTGGCGCCTGCCCTTTGCCTCCTTTGGGTTTATGCTCAAGTAATATCAGGACTGGTGGCTGAGCGCTCCCTTGTGCAACCCCGAGCAGGCACCCCATGCCTAATTTTTTCATCTCCGCCGGCGTGATCACCCGACACCGCAAGGTGGTTTGCTTGGCAATAGACTTCGCCGTCTCAGCCAACACAGAGGGGTTGACCGCATTACCCGGACTGTTAGTCAAATCACGCGCCATGCTCACCGCATCAGCAAGAATTTTACCCCGCTCACTACCTCGAGAAAGCGTCTGTTGCGCACTGCCGCCGGAAGCCAAGATATGCAACTCACGCAAATTGTCTTTCTCGTCATCAGCCGTCTCGGTCTTGTATTTTTTGAGGCGATAAAGACCTAAGAGGGCCCCTTCTGCAACAGCTTGACCGACATCGGCTAAACCCACATCGACAACTGGTGGCAGGATAGCCACCGTAGCAGCCCCCAATTTCCGGGCAGTGGTAACCGCAACAGCACTGATCTGGCGTAAGTAATCAATGATAAATGATTCCGCTTTGCCAAGACCGACAAGCAAAAGACGTGGTGACTTAATTCTGCCTCGACTGCGACATAACAGGGTGCTATTTAAACTGCCGGAAAAATCCCCGCTCTCAATATAATCCCCGATTAGCCCTTCCATATGCGTATCGAGTTGGGCAAGGGAGCCGTCCAGAGGCAGAGAAGTTGCTTGCCAAATAGGAACTGCTAACAGATCCGCAGCAGCTGACGCTGGTCTACTCCGCTTAACAGAAATCTTCATAAGTAATCCTTAATTGTCACTCGCTTTGACTATGTACGTGACTAACGGCATCGCCTGAATCCCGCAACTTAGGGATTCAGCACCACATACAGTGTGGCCTCTCCCCGTGCGATCAACAACAACACGGTCGCGTCAGCCGTACGCTCTAAAGCTTCGGTATAATCATCTACGTGACGCACGGGCTGCCTGTTAACCTCCACAATAATGTCACCTTGACGCACGCCGGCGGCAGCGGCAACACCGCGTGCGTCAACTTCAACAACGACAACGCCAACCTTGTGCGCAACGCCCATACGTTGCGCACGCTCAGGGGTCAACGCTTCAACTCTCATCCCCAATGGCGAGGCAATCTGAGCAAAAGGCGATGACGTCTCTTCTTTCAGCTCAATAACGGTCACTATGTGCACGCTCGCCTTCCCTTGACGCAGTATCTCAATCTTTACTTCCTTACCAACTGGGGTGTTGGCTACGGCTCTTGGGAGATCGTGCAGATCGTCAATCTCGACCCCCCCAAACGTTGTAACAATATCGCCTTGTTGAAGTCCACCGCGCGCCGCCGGGCTGTTCTCAATAACCTCAACCAGCAGCGCGCCTTGCGGTTTCGGGAGATTGAAAGAGCGTGCCAACTCGGGCGTCACCTTCTGAATCATTACACCCAACCAGCCTCGCGTGACGCGCCCATTTTGAAACAGTTGTGGCAACAATTCTTTGACCAAATTCACCGCAATGGCAAACCCAATGCCTGAGCCACCCGCAATAATCGCGGTATTGACCCCTACCACCTCACCCCGTGTATTGAATAATGGCCCCCCGCTATTACCCGGATTAATGGAGGCATCGGTTTGAATGAAGTCGTCATACTGGCCAGCCCCGATCACACGCCCTTTGGCGCTAACAATGCCGGCAGTGACTGTATGTGAAAGGCCAAAAGGGTTGCCTATCGCCATCACCCATTCGCCAATCTGCAGACGATCGGAATCTCCCAATGGAACGGTAGGCAGCGGGTCCTCGGCACGGACCTTAATAAGAGCCAGATCGGTTTTGGCGTCTCGCCCCACAACTTCAGCATCAAGTTCCCGCTTATCCAGTAAGGTAACTTTAATTTTGTCAGCTTCTTCAACAACATGATTATTGGTAATAATGAGTCCATTGGCATTTACGATAAAACCAGAGCCGAGGCTCTGACGGGCTTCAGGCGGGACATCGCCAAAAAAGCGTTCAAAGAACTCTTGAAAGGGATCTGCCTGACGAGAGTAACGGTCCTGAAATGGGCTTCGAAAGCCGCGGAAGAAGCTTCCTCTGCGGCGTTTGGTTTTTTGAACGGTGCTAATATTCACCACCGCAGGAGATAGGTCCTTGGCAAGCGCGATAAAGACTGCCAGTTCACGATTGACCTCAGCGGCAGGCGAAAACGTTTTTTCTTTCCACAAACGCCCCGTTTCGGCAGTCCCTGTTCCTATTCCAACAGCGACCAACCCCAGCAATCCGCACACGACAAGTATCTGATCATACCCCCTTCGCAACCAAATCTTGTGCAACATACGACACACCCTATTGACAATAGATCGACGCTTTCTCCAGTAGCGAGAAAGATTTTGACATCAGACGACATGCATGCTAGAAGTTGTCCGCTTCACTGTAGTTGTAGTATCGCCTCATGTCGCGAAGATTACTGAAGCCGTGCAGGAACTATACTGCCTGACGGGGGGCTTTTCAAGCTCAGGATTATTCTAGCCGGTGATCGTCTCAAGCGTATCCAAATCGCCTGCCGGTTAAAATCATCAAAACACTTGTGACTCGCTGCAATCTCTGGTACGATGCGTGAAATTAATGCTAAATGATGCATTGTGAAAGCTACAATCTAACCTTCTAACTTTAACTCGTTCCATTTCATGTCATTATCTTGCATCAAATCCATGGGGAGTGTTTGAGTTTGG
>JAPULM010000424.1 GCA_027294925.1 bacterium | reverse complement strand
ACTTCCCTTTCTTCTCGCCAGCAAATCCGAACGTATCTCCAATACTCTCGCCCGGGATAACGCGCACAAAAACTTCTCGCGATTCGGAGAACACCTCCTTAATGACCGCACTGGGCCAGCTGTCTGCTGTGGCACGAAGGGGGAAAAGCGAAATTAATACTAAAGAAAGAAACCACCTAGAGCGCATCATTTTCACTCTACTATTGGAACTGACATCGGATGTCTAATGTCGCGGATCAGACGCAGCTATTTGCACGTATAGGGCATTCAACCGGCATTTTAGCGCTGGCCCCTCCGGAGCGCAACCCCTAAAAACGCCCGTGTGGCATCCCAGCGCCCCCTGCCGGCGGCTACCCCCGGCTCGCGGTAATGGCTGCATCCTCGGAGGAGGTGCCCATCTTTTCAAACACCTGCGTAACGGTCCGGCGCAGTGCTGCCTCTGACACGCGCACCTCATCCCCAGCTGGTACTTTGAATTGTTCAAGAATCATCGTGGTTCTCCACTCTGTGTGCGAATAAAATTGTCGTACCTACGCAGCAACCGGCATAGCGCCGGTCAAAGACCCATATCACCGCAATACCGCCCCCGTGGCGCAATTCGATTTTAGGCGGTGTTTATCCCTACACGCTACTGAGCAGAATGCAAGGGTCGAAGCCAGCCGGCCGTGTACGGATGTGTCTGTTAGGGCAAACGAGCACGGATGCATTTTTGCACAGGCCAATCATCGCCGCCGGCGGTCGACGCTGGGATGACCCAAGTGCGTTTTCAGGGGTTGCGCTCTGGAATGGACGTCGCTAAAATGCTTTCCTAACCTCTTCACCGAAAGGACCCACTGGAGCTTCCCATGCACCGACCCCGATCAACATGGTCCTCCTTTGGGGCCGTTTTCCTGCTGGCTCAAATTTTGCTTGCCGTCACAGTTCTCGCAGTTGCGGCAGAGCCTTGGATGCTGACCGGCGAGGAGAGTTTGTGGCGGCACTACCCAATGCCGGAGGACAGGGAAAGAGCCTCAGTAGTGCAACGCATCTATTATTCCGTGGAAAATCAGCAGTTCTATCTGGAAGCCCTGTTGTTAGAGAAAAAAGCCCCCTTGACCGCCGAGGCGGTTAAGAATGCAAAAATACTTTTCTACCGGATTGACCCGCGTAGCGGGGATGCCGGTTGGCCAGCAGAAATGGTGGGAAAAGAGCGGCTCGACGAGCTCGCCCCCGGCAAAGGTCTTCTGCTTTCCAGCGGCCTGCTTCGAAGCGTGGGCAAAAAAAGCCTCGCCCAGCCTTTCGGGAGCCTGCGCGCGGAAGCCACCATCGACGAGGAAACCTACAGGGTTGAACGCAAAGGAGGCTTCCCGTTCTTCGGCCGCTCCTACACAGAAACGCTGGGACGCGGGTCGGTAACGCTCTCCCTCACCGACGGTTCCCACCCTCCCCTGCTCGTACTGGAAGATACGTACCGGGACAACTCGCGGGAATACACCGCCCAATTCAGCCCGGACGGGCGTTACTTCCTGATCGTACTGCCGGACGAGGCCCAGAGCATCGCCGCCAGGCTGCCAGGAAGTCACCGCTTTTTGATCGCCGGCCCCTTGCCGGTCAACGCTTCCAGCCATACCATTTTGCAGACGCTGAAAAAAGAAAAACAGGTGGCTGAGGAAAAACAGAAGAAAGCCGAACTCAAGCGACAATACCAGGACGGCGACATCACAGCTGGCACATTTTACGGACCGGTATACACTTCGGCGCGTGAAAAAATCCTCCGCTGCCGAAGCGTTGAAAATAAAATTGGCCGTATCACCCAACTCAAACTTCGAGACTCGGTATTGGATTTTGGCAATCCCGAAATCGTGGGCAAGGCGTTCACCTTCGCCTACGAAGCGGAGAAAGGCCAGGGCCGCTTGTCCGCCATCGCCCTTCATCCTCAATATACGAAACAATGGGCACAAAAATACAAGCCCTACCTTGAAACGGTGGATATCCACACCGAATCGGAAACGTTCTACGTTTCCTGCCCGCAATGACCAAGAAAGTCTGCCAGGAGAGGATCGTAAAGGGGCAAAAACGCCAAAGGGGCGGGGGTGATATAGAATTGATTCTACGCTTTATGGGCTACACGGATGAGGATGTGTCCGGTGGACGAGTCAACGGTATGGTAGACCTTTATTTTCAAGTGTCCGTATGATTTTACAGACACACCATTGATGCATTTTGGCCTCACATACGATCCAGTGGCGCATGGGTTAGTTAAAACGCCTGGTTACCGGCCGGTAGATAGCAAGCCCCATCCCATGGACACGTTCGACGTCAGTACTCGACACCATGGCAAGGCCGCGGTACGGCGGCGACCGATCCAGCGCTACGGCTTCCAGCCAGATCCATGCCATGCCGGTCAGGGCGGCTTCCGGCTGATCGCGGTCGGCAATGAGTAGCACGCTTGTGTTGGGCACATCCGGCGCGGTATCGAGACCGGCGAAAAGATTGCGGCGATAGTAGCGCCGATCGATCAACGGCAGCCACTCGCCCATACCGCGAATACGCAAGTAATAGGCGTCCTGAAAAACATCAGGTGAAACAATCGTGTAGATGGCCAACGATGGCGAATGATCACCATGGACCAGCTTTAAACGCTGTGCCGATTCAATACCATTGACCGTCAACATCAATCGCAAATGCGCGATGTACCACTGATCCCAATCCGCCTGCCGCTGCGGGTCCGTCATGCCGCTCTGACTCATAAAGATCATGCATCAATCCAGGGAAAAGACCAGCTGGTTTTGCGACATAGCGGCGTACTCACACGGGTGACTGCAAGCGGTCAGGCGCCAGTCACGCTGTGCAATGCTGAAGAGCCAGTTCGACGCCCGGATTGCGCAACGCGGGCGTTTCACCAAGACGGATAATACGGGCGTTAATTGACATTGGCGTCAGTTCGAGCAGGCCCACCGTACCCAAGCGGGTAGACCACTGATGCGGATGAGTGGGGCTGCCGCTATTGATTTGCAGCACGCCATCACGATAGACGAGGCGTTCGAAGTGGGTATGACCGGTGACTAGGATATCGGCATGCTCGCCCCCCAGATGCATCTTGAACAGCTCCGCAACAGGCCGGTCTTCCGGCTCCATGTCGTGCCTCATGGCCAGGCGCCAGCCTTGCAGGTCAAGGATATGGCAATCCTGTAAGCGGGAATCCGTCCAGCCCTCGTCATTATTGCCCCGCGCCGCCAGGGTCGGGGCAATCTCTTCGAGCCAATCGAGCACCTGCGGCGTGACGATATCGCCGCTGTGTAAAATGAGATCAACGCCCGTAAATGCCGTCCGTACTTCGGGCCACAACTCGCGAATGGTGCTGGGCAAATGGGTATCCGTCAATAAACCAATGCGCATGCTGATCCTGTTCTCCCGCCACGCCGTCTGGTCTCACACCGCAAGCCCATGCAGCATACCAATCCAACCCTCGCAAGTACAGCAAGGAATTTGAGTTAGGCTGGCCCTGTCTCAGCGATGGCGGTCTCAAGGCATGACAAGATCAGGTGAGATGAGCCGGTGGGGGAAGAGGGGGCGGTTTCTGACCCCCGGATGGGTCGCTCACGGTGTTTGTTCCGGGTGAGGGCTATGGGTGGACGCCGTGGAAAACATGCTTTAAAATCCCTATCCGTATCCGTCGACACCATGAAGCGAATTGAGGAGCCAAAGATGAATCTGCCAGCTTTACTCTCGTATACTTATAACACCATTGAACGACATGTGGTGTGCAAACCGGAGGCGATTTCCGATCTGTGTGATGTCCTTGACCGCCTGCGTGCAGAATCGGCCATGGTGATCTGTGGCCCGACGATTTTACAACACGCCAACGTCGTGCAACGCGTGCAAGCCACTCTGGGGAAGCGTTGTGTCGGTCTGTTTTCCGGTGTCTTGCCGCATGCACCGGTAGAGATGTTTGAAGACGCCATCCACATGGCGCGAGAGATTCGGCCCGCAGCCCTGGTGAGCGTGGGCGGCGGTAGCAGTCACGATACGGCCAAGGGCCTATCGACAGTGTTGGCCCAGGGCGGCCGCATCCACGATTATGCCACACGCTTCACGCCGCCTGATGCGGTCGAGTTTCCTGACTTTACTGCTGACAAGAGCCCAGTGATTGCCGTGCCCACGACCATGGGGGCCGCCGAACTCAGCCCTGGGGCAGGGTTTGCAGACATCACTCTGGGACACAAGGTGTTGGTGGTTGATCCTTGGAGCCAGCCGCGCCACATTCTTGTCGATGGCCAGGCCCTGGCCACGACACCGGTGCCGATCCTGAGAGCCACTGCCATGGGACAATTCCGTATTGCCGTCGAATCGGTCTATTCTACCGGGCACAATCCGCTTGGAGATGCGATGGCGTTGGCAGCCATCCGGATGCTGACCCAGCGATTACCCACCTGCTCTGCGGACGATATTGACGGCTTGCTGCACATTAAAACTGCAGCTTGCATGGCGTCGTTCGGCAATGTCGGCGGCTTGGGTTTGAATACCGCCATGGCCCATCATGTAGGTGGCTTGTACAAGGTGCCGCACGGCGATGCCAACGCCATCTTGTTGCCCCATACGATGCGGTTCAATCTCGATGCCAGCGTCGAGCGGCAGGTTCTGATCGCCGAGGCCATGGGTGTCGACACGGCCGCGATGAGCCAGGAGCAAGCCGGGCGTGCCGCGGCGGATGCGGTTGCCGGGCTATGCCGCCAGCTCGGCTTGCCCGAACGCTTGCGTGACGTGGATGTACCTGAGGACGGCTTGGCACGCATTGCCACGGCAACGTTGCACGACCGAGCATTGGCCACGAACCCCAGATCGATCTCTGACACCGCACCGATTCTTGAGGTCTTACGGAACGCCTGGTAAGAGTGTAGGAAATTCAGATGGCATTTTAGCGCTGGCACATGGGGAGTACAAGCCCGACAACACCCTTGGGGCATTCCAGCATCCCAAGAGGCGGTGGGCTGTGGCCCAGGGCAATTGCATCAACTTTTTTCAACAAGATCAATGGGATGTTGCGTTGACCCTGGACAAAATCGTCTGTTCTGGCATCATCCAGAATCCGCTGAGCCGCATGGACAAAGGGAAATTCTGATGCGATTGCCCTGCAGTTGCGGCATGTTAACTCAACTACTGAAATCACAGACCGCTTGTCATTAGGCAAGCAGATAGGTTCGCTGACCAAAAACGGCTTTCTTTTTCCTATCATTTGGGAGAGCAAAGTGCAACGAGCGTAACCTCTTAATCGCCGTTATATTCGTCACGAAGTGACTGAGCCAAAGTGCAACAGTTGTTGTGAAGCAAAAATTGGCGAAGAGTTGCGATGGGCTAAAAACTATCTAAGGGGGTTTAATTGAAATTGCTCAACAACAACTTTTCCACCTTTTGTCAAAGTATCTACCGTGAAACCTAATTGAACATTACTTTGTGCCATACTGTATGTATTATCCAAACTTTTCATCTTTTCTATCCTCCGGGAATTACTGTTAGAGCTGACGCTTGAGTTCATAACCGGCTGCTTCGCGATCCCAGGTATCGGGCGTGACACCATCTGATTTGAGTTGGTACTTCATGGTGCGTTCGGTGCCGGTTTTCGGAAATTCATTCACTATACGGAGATAGCGTGGAATCATAAAGTAGGCCATTTGGGTCTCGCAGTGTTGCATGATGTCTTCGGGGTCAAGTTGGGCGTCGGGCTGCAAGACGAGGGCCACCATGACATCGTCTTCCCCGAGTTCTGACGGGACGGCGTAGGCGGCTGATTCCAGGACACTTGGATGACGATTGATAATTTTTTCAACCTCGAAAGATGAGATATTTTCTCCGCGCCGCCGCATGAAGTCACTCTTACGATCGACGAAAAAGAAATAGCCATCTTCGTCTTGGTAGGTGAGGTCGCCACTACGGATCCACCCACCTTTGGTTTTTTCTGCAGTCGCCTCGGGATTTTTATAGTATTCCGTTAGCGAGGATTCGCCGACCGGTTTGTAGATTAATTCACCAACTTCGCCTGGCGGCAATTCGTTATCCGCATCGTCAACGACCTTCATGTCATAGGTGGCACCGGGTTTACCCATGGAGCCGATCTTACCTTCAGCTTTGGCGTCGGTGTTGATCATGAAACCGCCTTCGGTTTGCGAGTAGAGTTCAACGATTTTTACATTGAAGCGTTGTTCAAACTCATCCCAGATGGTTTTCGGGGCGGCAGCGCTCAGCGCAATACGTAGCGGATTGTCGTGGTCATTTGGGCGGGCCGGTTGTTTATGCAAGATGGGAATCATGGCGCCGAGAAAGAGGGTGAAGGTGGCGCCAAAGTTGCGTACATCATCCCAAAAGCGGCTGGCGCTGAAGCGCTCTGTCATTGCCACTTTGGTATCAGAGGCAAGCGCCATCCAGACCATATTCTGGCCGCCGATGTGGAACAGCGGCAGGGTATTGTAAATGACGTCTGTTTTGGTATATCCCGTCATAATGGGAAGGATAAATCCACCATAGCAACGCGAATGCCGATGCACGACACCTTTCGGCAAGCCGGTGGTGCCGGATGTATACATGATGGAGTCAATATCGTCAGACCAGACTTCTTGCATGGGACTTGTTGCCGGCGCCGTAAGCAATTCAGCAAAATCTGTGGCGTTACCTGCAAGGGCGTCGGCCTGCTTTCCCTCTGGGCCGAGTACGATGACACGCTTGAGGTGGTGGAGTTGGCTGCGAATCTCTTCCAAAGCCGGTACATAGCGATGACTCAAGACCATGGTTTCGGCGTCAGAATGATTGATAATATAAGCCAGCCCCTCGCCTTGCAGAGCAGTGTTGAGCGGCACGGTAACCCCGCCTAACTTTGCGTTGCCCCACCACGTATAGAGAAACTCCGGAATGTTGGGCAGCATCACACAGACTTTGTCATTTTTCCGGATGCCCATTGCTTCGAAGGCGTTGCCCACTCGGTTGACACGTTCATCAAGCTGGTCATAAGTAATTTGCTCATGTTCGGTGATCAGGGCGACTTTGCCGGCGTTCATTTTGGCCTTATCCTCGAAGATTTTGCCGTAGCTTTCCCATGATTCATCCATGGCATTCCATACTTCGATAATTTTGGCTTGGATATCATCAGACATAATAGCCCCTTTAATGAACGCACAAGCACAGGATACATTTGTTTCAGGCTACATCATTATGATTGGTCGTGCTGTTTCCAGCGTTGTCGTTCTGCTTCGTAGTCGGTCTGGTAGTCCATATCGCGCAAGATGTCATCGTTATCCAGAGGGATCTGAAGCGTGTCATCAGGATGGCTACGCGTTACCAGATTCAACCCTTGGTCTGGTCCCAGCGCTAACACGTCTTGCCGATAGCGTGATGCTAAGATGATCGGATGCCCCCGTTTATCGGCATAGGTTGGAATAATAATCCCTTTACGGGCTTGGTCGAAAGCGGTCAGGAGTTGCTGAATCGGTCTCAGGCTAATTTGTGGCTGATCGACGAGGGCCAGCAGATAAGCATCTGGTACCGGATCAATCATACGCAACGCCGTTTGTACGGAGGTGGTCATGCCCTGTCGATAGTCCGGGTTATACAGGCGCTGGACGGGTAAGGATTCGATCACAAGCGAAATTTCTTCGGCCCGGTGGCCTAGCACCACCGCAACTTCTGCGAGATCGGCCTCAAGCAGAGGGTGCAGCACCTGTTCGATGACCGTATGCCCAGCAAACGGTAACAGAGCCTTGAGATGACCCATGCGGCGGGAGAGACCCGCCGCCAATACGACACCGACAACCCGCATTACGCCGAAGTGTCTTGTGCTGCGGCATTGATCGCTTCGACGATCTTAACGTATCCGGTGCAACGGCAAAGATTGCCTGAGATGCCTTGCCGGATATCGGCTTCAGTTGGGTTCGGTGTGCTGTCCAGCAAGGCTTTTGCAGCCAGAATCATGCCTGGTGTACAGAATCCGCATTGTACCGCGCCGTATTCGGCAAACGCTTTTTGTATCGGATCTAACTGATCGCCTTGGGCGAGTCCTTCAATGGTAACGACGTCCCGACCATTGGCTTCGAGACCAAAAATAAGGCATGAATCGACTGTCTGTCCATCAAGGAAGACCGTGCAGGCGCCGCATTCACCTTCACTACAGCCTTCTTTTGTGCCCGTTAAGTGCAATTCTTCACGAAGAACTTGTAGCAACGACTGACGCGGCTCAATTGCTACTTCGTGCGTTTCTCCATTGACTGTCAACGTGATGAGTCGCTTCACTGTATGCTCCTTTGTCAGTCTCTTAGCTTTAGAGAAGGCCCAGCATACGACATGCCGACTCAAGGCATCGACGCGTCAAGACTTCGGCCATATCTTTGCGATACGCCGCAGAACAGCGGACGTCAGAGATCGGATGACTGCTGGCGGCAGCGGCGCTTGCCACCTTGCGAATTAAATTTTCACTTGGTTTTTGTTCCACCAGTAGTGTTTCTGCCTCGCTTGCTCGAAGCGGTGTGGCAGCGACCGCACCCAGAGCGATGCCAACTTCGCTACAGACGCCATTGTCAGCGCCGATGACGGCCGCAGATGAAACCAAGGCAATATCAATAGCCGTCCGTGTGCGCCGTAAAAAGCCCCAGCCGTGTTTACCTTGCGGTGGCGGAATAAGGATTTCCGTAACGATCTCATCTGGGGCCAAGGCCGTTTGCCCCGGGCCTTGGAAAAAAGCGTCAATTGGCAATTGACGCTGACCATCGGGACCGGCAATTTTAATTTCGGCCCGATAGGCAATGAGCGCTGGCGCCGTATCGGCTGCTGGAGAGGCATTGCACAGATTACCTGCGATGGTTCCACGGTGGCGTGTTTGTAGTGAGCCAACCCAGCTTGAGGCCGCTACCAAGGCGCCGTAGTGACGGCGTACAGAGGGATGATTTTCGACTTCGGCATGGGTGACAGCAGCGCCGATACGCAGGCCTTTCTGAGCGGAATAACGTAGGCCGGAGAGGGCTTTAATGCGTTTCAGATCAACGATGACATCTGGCATCAGGGCACGGTGGCGCATATGCAAAAAAAGATCCGTTCCCCCGGCTAATGGCTTGGCGACACCTTGATGTTTGCGCAACAAACGAACGGCTTGACTGACGGTTTTGGGATCATGATACTCGAAGTTCTTCAATGCCTACCTCCCAACACGATAGTCCATGCAACGTAATATTACTTATTATCCCAGCTTGGTGGATACGGTTCAGTCTCCGGATGATCTAGTAAGATTGCCGTTGCTGTATCCCCGGCAGGGAATGGTGTCTCCCGGCGTGGCAACACGAGTAACCCGTTGGCCCCCACCATAGACAACAAGCGACCGGACGACTGCTGGCCGGTTGTGTGAGCCATAACTGTTCCTTGCTGATGCGATAGGTGCACCCGGTGAAATTCCGGCCGGCCGGCATCGCCGCGAATCGCTTCGGCTAGCGTGACGGACCTTCTCGGGCGTAGGAGAAGCGCTTGTCCACGCATTTTTAACAGGGCCGGTCGTACAAAAAGTTCGAAAGAGACCAGCGAAGAGACAGGAAAGCCAGGCAGTGCGAAGACCGGTTTCCCATGCATGGTCGCAAAAGTGAGGGGTTTGCCTGGTTTCATATTGACACGCCCAAAGTGTACCTGCCCTTCTGTCTCCAAGATTGGCTTGATTAGGTCTAACTTGCCCATCGAGACACCACCAGAGGTGATAAGGGCATCGCAAGTCGCAAGGCCTTCGGTAATTTTGGCCAATAGCTCCTCACGCCTGTCGGTACCAATGCCTAACGACACGGGCGTGGCGCCGGACCGTTGGATGGCAGCCATCAAGGTGTAACGGTTACTGTCGCGAATCTGACCTGGTCCTGGCTGAACGTCGGGCTCAACAATTTCGTTGCCGGTTGACAAGACCGCAACTTTGGGACGCGGATAGGCGTCAACGGATGTCAAGCCAAGACTGGCCAACAGGCCGACCTCTTGTGGACCAATCGCCAGGCCGGCTTCCAGCACGCGCTGTCCCCTGGCGATGTCCTCACCCACCGGCCGTACATCGGCTCTGGGCTGCACATCGCGTTCCGTGGTGACGAAACCATCAGCTTCTTGCGTGTATTCCACCATGATGACCGCATCGGCGCCGGGTGGCAGTGGTGCGCCAGTGGTGATCCGGGCGCACGTTCCGGGCGCTACTTGCAAGTCGGCGATGTAGCCTGCCGTTTGCTCGCCAACAAGGCGACGCGGATTTGTCGTATCGCTTGCGATTACAGCAAATCCGTCCTTCGCACTACACGGGAAAGGTGGTAGGTCTTCTTGCGCGATGACATCTTGGGCAAGCACCAGATCGAGTGCATCAGACAGGTGTACACGTTGCGGCGCAAGGACATGCATGTGTTGTAGCACCAAATCGAGAGCCGTTTCTGCTTCTATCGTCTCATAATCATACATAATTTGTCACCTCACCATCGCTGGGGTCGCAAGGCCGACAACGCCCTCAATAGATACGTTTAATGATTACAATGTTCATTCTTAGCGTATCCCTAGGAGGCAGTCAACTAAAAAAGCGCTACTGAACTGAAGCGCCGTTACGGCTTGAGAGACGCGGCGTGGGTGGCCGCTGTGACACATACGTTTACTGCCGCTTGGCAAGCACGTCGTAATCGTTGGTCGCCAAAGCCAGGCTGCCAGGTTGGATGATAGCATTCATCTGATACCAGCAGCAGAGCCCCGACCTCGCAACTTCGATAATGGGCGACAGCAAATAGGGCCGACATCTCCATATCAACCGTATGTACACCGGCTTTTTGAAACTGCTCGATTTTTTGGACTGTCTCACGATATGGTGCATCTGTGGTCCAGATGTTTCCCTGTTGTACCACGAATGCATGTTCCACGGCCTGGGCATGGAGTAGGGCATTGAGACGAGGGCAAGAGGTTGGCTCTATGTCAGGGGGTAAATAATGATATGACGTGCCTTCTTCCCGAATAGCTCGGAGTGGAATGAAACCATCGCCAATGCGATAATCTGTGGCCAAGGCGCCGCAAAATCCCAGGTAGATAAAGCGTCGCGCGCCAAGTGCGATGAGTTGTTCGAGCAGCATGACGGACATTGGCTCACCCATCTGAGATGCAATGACCGAAAAAGGGAATTGGGTCGGATTATATAGTGTCTGTCGCTGAATTTTATGCGGATGCGGCGCGGGTGAGCCGAGTGTGCGTAGCAAGCGGCGATCGAGTTCCGGGATTAGAGAGATGATGACGGTTTCTCGCAGTCCAAAGCTCGTCATATCCAATCCGCGGTGTGACAAGAGGCGATGCATAAAATCCGCAGGCTCGATACGTGCGCTTGGTTCCGGGGAAAAAAATCCTGGTTGCATCAGCGGCTTTCTTCATACACTGACAGCTTGGTTCAAAGGGTGTGCGTCTTGTGCCCTATTGTAGCAGATTCCAGCTAATGCCAGGAGCGCAGATAAAATAAATGGATCCTTTGACAGCGTTTTGCGATTTATGATACGTTCCTCCAATGATTCATTTTTTATCGCCGATTTTTTTGCCAGACTTGTATGGCTGAAAATAGCCTTGGCGCTTTTTTGCTACGAGTTGCTCAGGTGAGATCTACAACAGGCTTTTAAGGAAAGTAAAAAATACGATGCCAGCAAGCATGGTAAGTATTGTCATGGGTAGCGCCTCGGATTGGCCAGTGATGCAGAGTGCTGCCGAGCAACTGGCTCTGCTGCAAATATCCTATGAGGTTACCGTGAGTTCTGCACATCGGGCGCCGCAGCGCACGTCGGCATTAGCTCGGGGCGCGGCTGAACGTGGTATTAAAGTGATTATCGCAGGGGCCGGTGGGGCTGCCCATCTGGCTGGCGTATTGGCTGCCGAAACGACCCTACCGGTCATTGGCGTACCGATTGATTCCTCTGCCTTGCGTGGTTTTGACGCCTTGCTAGCGACGGTTCAAATGCCCAGGGGCGTACCTGTTGCGACGGTTGCGATCGGCAAGGCCGGGGCCGCCAATGCCGGTATTTTGGCTGCCCAGATGATTGCTTTGAGCGACGCGGAAGTGGCGACGCGTCTCCGGCAGTATAAGGCTGATCTCGCGGCTAAAGTTGAGCGTGACGCAGCAGCCTTGGAGGCTCAAGTGCAAGGAGGTATAGATGCCGCGGCGTCTCAAAGTTGATCCGTATCACGCTGCACCGATAGTACTGCAAGAAGCGCTTGCGATACTGCGTCGGGGTGGGGCTGTTGCTTACCCTACCGATACGGTATACGGTTTAGCTGTTGACGCGCTGAATCCGGACGCCGTGGCGCGTCTCTATTCTGTTAAACGGCGTCCTCGAGAAAAGGCCGTCCCCCTGATCATTAGTGGCTTGGAGCAGTTGTCTCAGCTCGTCGCACCGCTCTCGTGTGCTGCAAAACGAATGATGGCTGTATTCTGGCCGGGGCCGTTAACATTGTTGATGCCCGCACATGAGCAAGCCCCTCAGCATTTATTGAGTGAAGGACGCCGCATAGGTGTGCGTTGGCCACAAGTTGGATTAAGTCAGCAATTGGCATTAGGCTTGGGGAGCGCCGTCACCGCGACCAGCGCCAACCTTTCCGGTTGTCCTGTTGCCTTAAGTGCATCCGAAGTTGTGGCCCAGCTTGATTCGACGATTGATCTCGTGCTTGATGGTGGTGTTGTCCAAAGTTCGGAGGTGTCGACCATTCTGGATGTCGATGCTCATCCTCCGCGTCTCATTCGGGCTGGTAGACTCTCCGTGCAGGAGATAGAAGCCGAATTAGGTCGCACCATTGTACAAGATTGAGACGTATTTGGTAAGGTTTCACCGTGAGGTACAGAAAAAAGTTGACATGAGATAGAACAATTTGTATATTTTAATTAATCCTAAAACTCTTGAAAGTCCCCATGCTAAGCCGATAGCCTCTTAATTCTCTACATTACGAATACCCCTTCTGTAAGGTAGCCCAATAGTAAAAGAACCAGAAACGACGCTTCAACCTGACAGCCATGTCTCTTCAGTTTCAGGAAGGGAGTCTAAGTCTCGTGCTGTAGATTTATCTCCTCTATAGCATGGCGGACCAGCGAGGATCCTGGAATTTAATGAAATAGCTTAGGCGTGATAGCCTCGTATTACGGCGAGTTGATTAGGATGTTTGTGGCGACCACTCCGCTGAAGAGCTGTGCAGCCGGTGATTTCAAGATACCTCTTCTGTCTCAGCTTCTGAGTGTTCTTATGACGTTTTGGTGTTACATGTCGTAAAGCCCGGGGGTATTGCCATGTGCGACGATCGGCGCCGTCTTGCGATGCAGGTATCTTGTTTTGAGGGGTGCTTAGTGGTAGCAACGCTCTATGACCCATGCCGAGCTGATGATTGAGTCCGTATTGATGGCCTGCCTCTATTGGTTGTATAGCCCAGACAAAAAGATATGATGTGTATTGTTGCATGGTTCTTGGCCCGTTTCGTAGGGGTGCGGGTCAGATGGCTGGTGGGGCATCTGGTTTTTCGCTGTGAGGCGATCTTGCCGTAGTCACTCTCTTGTAACCTAATCAATGGCCAGAAGTTATGTTAGTGACGCCTTTATTATACATTTTTCGTGCAAACGGCCAGGGAGGTTGAACATTGCTATGCCTGAAAGGACGACGACGTCTGACAAGGAGCTTTCTGCGATGAATATTATCGAATTAAAAGAAATGACTATTTCGGAATTGTCTGGTGTGGCTAAAAAGCTCAATGTGAACGGTACTGGCGGTTTACGGAAGCAGGAGTTGATTTTTAAAATTCTAGAAGCCCAGACCGAAAAAAATGGCCTGATCTTCGGTGAGGGGGTTCTTGAAATTCTCCCTGATGGCTTCGGATTCTTGCGTGCACCAAGTTGCAATTACCTCCCTGGGCCGGATGACATTTATGTTTCTCCATCTCAAATTCGCCGTTTCGATCTCCATACGGGGGATACGATCTCGGGCCAGGTACGCCCGCCTAAGGAAAGCGAGCGCTATTTTGCCTTGCTGAAAGTTGAAGCAATTAATTTTGAAAATCCGGAGCAGGCAAAAGATAAGATTCTATTTGATAACCTGACGCCGCTATATCCTGATGAGCGCATCCATCTTGAGCTCAAGGACGGTGAGGTCTCGACACGGGTTATGGACCTTCTTACGCCGCTTGGTAAGGGGCAGCGCGGACTCATTGTGGCGCCGCCGCGCACTGGGAAAACAATGCTGTTGCAGTCAATTGCACACAGTGTGACGAGGAATCACCCCGATATCATTCTCATCGTATTGCTGATTGACGAACGCCCGGAAGAGGTGACGGATATGCAGCGTTCAGTCAAAGGCGAGGTGGTGAGTTCAACCTTTGATGAGCCGGCCTCACGGCATGTGCAAGTTGCTGAGATGGTGATCGAGAAGGCCAAGCGGTTGGTTGAACATAAGCGTGACGTGGTCATCTTACTTGATAGTATTACTCGTCTTGCGCGGGCTTATAATACCATTGTGCCGCCAAGCGGCAAGGTGCTTTCCGGTGGCGTTGACTCTAATGCGTTGCAGAAACCGAAACGGTTTTTCGGAGCCGCTCGGAATATTGAGGAAGGGGGGAGTTTAACCATCATTGCGACGTCGTTGGTCGACACGGGTAGCCGCATGGACGAAGTGATTTTTGAGGAATTTAAAGGTACCGGCAATATGGAAATTCATCTTGATCGCCGTTTGGTTGATAAGCGCGTCTTCCCGGCGATTGATGTGAACCGATCTGGTACTCGTAAGGAGGAACTCCTGCTAACTGATTATGAACTCAATCGGATTTGGGTGCTTCGCAAGGTACTAAATCCATTGAACTCGGTGGATAGTATGGAGTTGTTGATCGAGAAAATAAAAGAATCGCAGACCAATGCCGACTTCCTCGCTTCGATGAATAGCTAAGATGGGTTTTCAGCCCTATGCTTGCTTGTGGCTTTTGTTTGTGTATGTTATTCTCGCAGATAATATTTAATGGTGTCATTATCGTATATAATGGAGGGGGTTATGAAGAGTGACATCCACCCCGAGTACGTTGAAACGACGATCTCGTGTGCCTGTGGTGAATCCATTCAGACGCGCTCTACGGTGCCGAATCTCCGAGTCGCCATCTGTTCTAAATGTCATCCTTTTTTTACCGGTCGTCAAAAATTGGTTGATACGGCAGGTCGAGTGGAAAAATTTCGGCGCAAATACGGTCACCTACAGCATGACTGAGTGTATTTGCAAAACGGACATGCTGTATGTTTGACAAGCTTGAGGCGACGGTTGCAAGGTATGACGAATTGACCGGTCTACTGAGTGATCCTGTTGTGCTTTCGGCGCCTGCCTCATTGCGTGTATATGCCAAGGAACAAGCTGATCTCAGGTCGATTGTTACGGACTACCATGACTATTGTCGAACCCGGGATGAGCTGCAGGATAATCAAGCCTTGCTGAAGGGCGAAGCGCTGGACGATGAGTTTGCTGCCTTAGTTAGGGAGGAAATCGGGACCCTCGCCTCGCGTCTTGAAGATCTTGAGCAGCAACTTCGGCTAGCGCTGCTGCCGCGTGACCCGCACGATGCGCGTAGCGCGATCATTGAAATTCGAGCCGGGACCGGTGGGGATGAGGCGGCGTTGTTTGTCACAGATCTGTTTCGCATGTACCAACGCTATGCCGAATCCCAGCGGTGGCGTCTTGATATTTTGAGTTCGAGTTTGACCGAAACTGGCGGCTATAAAGAAATTATTGTCTCGGTCGATGGTAAAGACGTGTACAGTAAGTTGAAATTCGAAAGCGGTACGCATCGTGTGCAACGGGTACCGGTTACCGAGACGCAGGGCCGCATTCATACTTCTGCGGTGACCGTTGCTATTTTGCCGGAAGCTGAGGAAGTAGATGTCGATATTGATCCGACAGCGCTCCGTATTGATGTCTTCCGTTCATCAGGCCCGGGCGGGCAAAGTGTCAATACAACCGACTCTGCTGTACGCATCACATACGAACCAAAAGATCGTAAAGATCTACGGATTGTGGTTACTTGCCAAGATGAGAAGTCGCAGCATAAGAATCGTGCAAAGGCCATGATGGTGTTACGGGCGCGTTTGTTGGCTGTGCTTGAAGGTGAACAGCAAGCGCAACTATCTGAACAACGGCGGGCTCAGGTTGGCAGCGGCGATCGTAGTGAGCGGATCCGAACGTATAATTTTCCACAAGGGCGGGTGACGGACCATCGCATTAATCTAACATTGTACAAGCTTGATCAGATTATGGAGGGAAATCTCAATGAGCTGATCGAATCCTTGTCGTTGGCCGACCAATCTGCAAAGCTCCAAGCTGTTGAGGAATGAACACCACAATCGGTAAAGCGTTGGGGCATGCCATTCGGCGCCTTACACAAGCAGAAATCCCAGAGCCCCGCGCTGCTGCCGAAGTCCTACTCGCTGATCTCCTTTCTTTGCCGAGGTGGCAGCTCCATTTTGACCAACACCGTGTTCTTTGTGCTTCCTTATACGCCTGCTATGTCGAACGCATTACACGTCGGCAAAGTGGAGAGCCTGTTCAATATATTACGGGCCGGCAGGCGTTCTGGTCACTTGAATTTGAAGTTAATACGGATGTCCTCATTCCCCGTCCGGAAAGTGAACAACTCGTTGAGCACGGGGTGCGGCTGGCGCGGCAGTGGCGCGCGCTCCACCCTCATCAACCACTCCATGTGTTGGATGTAGGAACAGGGAGTGGCAATCTGGCGGTCAGTTTGGCGCGGGAACTTCCGCACAGCTCTGTGTGTGGGGTAGACCGTTCGTTTGACGCGTTACGCGTGGCGCGGCGTAATGCGCAGCGTTTGGATGTGGTGAGTCAGACGAGATGGATTTGTGGTGATCTACTCTCGCCCTTAAGATCTCATGCTCAGCGTTTTGCGCTCTGTGTGAGTAATCTCCCTTATGTGACGATTGACGAATGGTGGCAATTACCTCGGGAAATACGGGATTATGAGCCGTCTGTCGCCTTGTTGGGGGGGGATGATGGATTGGCTCTGATTCGATGTTTGATTACTGTAAGCTCTACGGTTTTGGCGGCGGGCGGGTCGTTACTGTTGGAAGTTGGTTGGAAACAGGCGGCAAGTGTGCTTGATATCATGCAGCAGAGCGGTTTTTTTCACTGCATGGATGTGTACCACGATTTAGCTGGGATTGAGCGGGTTGTCTGGGCTCAGATGCCATAGGAGAGCCGTGTGCGACAGATCGTCATACAAGGTGGAGCGCCACTTCAGGGGCATGTCGATATTAGCGGCGCAAAAAATGCCGCGTTGCCCTTGTTTGCTGCGACTTTATTGACAGATGGCCCTTGTGATCTTTCAAATGTGCCGGCCCTTGGTGATATTGAGACGATCCGTTTGCTTTTGCAGGGCTTAGGGGTACGCATCCAGATGCTCGGCGATGGTAAGGTGTGTGTTAATGCTGCGTCTCTTTGCGGTTCGGAAGCGCCGTACGATTTAGTCAAGACGATGCGTGCTTCTATTTTAGTGTTAGGGCCATTGCTGGCAAGGTGTGGTGAAGCCCGCGTATCTTTACCTGGTGGGTGTGCGATAGGTGCTCGACCGGTCGATCAGCATCTCGAAGGTCTGCGAGCTCTAGGGGCGGAGATTAGGCTAGAACACGGGTATATACACGCACGAGCGTCACGTCTACGCGGCGCGGACATTGAGCTACGAATGCCGACGGTTACCGGGACCGAAAATTTAATGATGGCGGCTGTTCTGGCTACCGGTCGGAGCCGTATTTATCCTGCCGCTTGTGAGCCTGAAGTCATTTGTCTTGCGGATGCCCTTAATCGTATGGGAGCCCGTATCCGTGGCGCAGGTACTGAGACTATTGAAATTGAAGGTGTGTCTCGTTTAGAGCCATTTGAGTACGCGGTCATTCCTGACCGTATCGAGGCCGGTACGTTTGCCGTTGCGGCCGCCATTACGGGAGGGTGTATTGAGATACACAATTGTGTGCCTGAGCATCTCCAAGCGGTGCTGCAAATACTCCGTCAGGCAGGAGTGCGGGTTGAGGCAGACGAGCGAACGATTCAAGTCGAGCGTCGAGGGCCCTTGTTGCCGGTGCATTTTACGACATCGGCGTATCCGGGATTCCCGACTGATATGCAAGCTCAGATGATGGCGTTGATGACCTTGGCGCAAGGCAGCAGTCGGATTTGTGAAACTGTTTTTGAAAATCGCCTTATGCACGTAGCGGAGTTGCTCCGTATGGGGGCTCGTATTGATATGCACGGGAATGCGGTGTGTGTGCATGGACAGCCTTTTCTCAGTGGTGCACAAGTCATGGCCACGGATTTGCGAGCCTCTGCCTGTTTGGTGCTGGCGGGTCTCGCGGCGCAGGGTGAAACGATTATTTCGCGGATATATCATCTTGATCGAGGCTATGACCGTATTGAGGTGAAATTGGCGTCGTTGGGAGCGCAGATTTGCCGTACAAAAGAGGGTGCAAATTGACCACGTCAATATATTCAGCGTCTCAAATTTTGCGCTCTTAATTGCGCAGGCGCAGCACTAAGTTGTTGACGAGGTAGCGACCATACTAAATATGACACAGCGGTGCTGCATAAGGTTGGGTATAGGAATTCGTGTCCACAAATGATGGTGGCGAATTGAAATTTGCGGAATAAAGGTGAGGATATCTATGGAACGCCGTAGCCAGGTGCAGCGTTGCACTGCTGAGACGGATATTACGGTGTCGCTTGAACTCGATGGCAGCGGCACCTATACGATTGACACCGGCATACCCTTTCTGGACCATATGCTTAGTATGATTGCGCGTCATGGGTTTTTCGATCTCGATATACACGCCAAGGGTGATCTAGCGGTTGATTATCACCATACGGTTGAAGATGTCGGCATTTGTTTGGGGCAGGCGTTTCATCAGGCGATGGGTAGCAAACGGGGGATGAGACGTTATGCTGCGGCGAGCGTGCCTTTGGAGGAAACTCTGGCGTCGGTCGTGGTTGACTTTTGCGATCGTCCCTATTTGGTCTACAGGGTAGACGTGCCTGAGGGACGTATTGGGACGTTTGATGTGGAGTTGATCGAGACATTTTTTTTAGGCTTTGCCAGCCATAGTCAAGCCACACTACATTTTAATTTACATTACGGTCGTAACCGTCACCACATTGCCGAGACGTTATTTAAGGCGTTTAGTCGTGCTGCTGATGAAGCTGTTAGGCTCGACTCGCGTCTGACCGGCCTGTTGACAACGAAAGATGCGTTCGGATAGGGATGTTTATGATTGCCATTGTTGACTATGGTAGAGGCAACCTGTGGAGCGTCCAGAATGGCTTTGCGCGGATCGGTGTTGAGGCGCAAGTAAGTGCTGATCCCGACATGATCAGGCGAGCTGAGGCCGTTGTGTTTCCGGGGGTCGGCGCGTTTCGCGATTGTATGCAGAATCTCATCGCAAGTGGCTTGGACCAAGCTCTACTGGAGGCAATTGATGCCGGACGTCCTGTGTTGGCCATTTGTGTGGGCATGCAAGTGCTACTGACAGAGAGTGAGGAGTTCGGGGTAACGCCAGGTATGGCGGTCTTGCCAGGTGTCGTACGACGCTTTCCCGTTGTGACACAACACGATGTGCGTCTCAAAGTGCCGCATATGGGTTGGAATCAATTACATCAGAAGAAACCGTGTTGTCCGCTCCTTAAAGGGGTTCCGGAAGGCGCTTTTACCTACTTCGTTCACTCCTATTATGCGATTCCTGAAGATTCCGATGTGGTTGTTGCCTATACCGATTACGGCTTTGAGTTTGCCTCGGTGCTATGGCGTGAGAATCTTTTCGCAACTCAGTTTCATCCGGAAAAAAGCCAGGGGTACGGTTTGCGCATCTTGCACAACTTTGCGGCGCTTTGCGGTAAGGGCGTGTAAGCTTATTTTGACGATTACTACTGCTCTTTGCCGTTCGCCAGGAGTGACGTGCTGTGCTTGCTAAGCGTATTATTCCGTGTCTTGACGTGAAAGATGGCCGGGTAGTCAAAGGGGTCAATTTTGTGGGTCTACGTGACACTGGCGACCCGGTTGAAGTAGCGCAAGTGTATGATGCACAAGGCGCCGATGAATTAATATTTCTCGACATTACGGCCTCACATGAAAAACGCCGTATCATTATTGATGTAATACATCGCACGGCGCAGCGAATCTTCATGCCCCTGACGGTCGGTGGTGGAATCAATACGACAGAAGAAATTCGGGAGTTGCTGCGAGCGGGTGCTGATAAAGTATCGATTAATACCGCTGCTATACACCGCCCGGCGTTTGTCCGGGAAGCGGTCGAGATGTTTGGCAGTCAGTGTATTGTGGTGGCCATTGATGCAAAACGCCGCCAAACTGCAGCGGATGCCTGGGATGTGTATACTCACGGTGGGCGGCGTGAAAGCGGTTTGGATGCTGTTGCCTGGGCCAAACAGGTTGTGTCACTTGGGGCAGGGGAAATTCTCCTAACGAGTATGGACCGTGATGGTACGCGTACCGGGTACGATCTTCAACTCACGCGTTGCATTGTTGAAGCTGTTGATGTTCCTGTGATTGCTTCGGGAGGCGTTGGCGGCTTGGATCATCTCTATCAGGGCGTCATGGTTGGTGGTGCTGATGCTGTCCTGGCCGCATCAATTTTTCATTTCGGCGAATACAGTATTGCTGAGGTGAAGACTTACCTTCATGAACGAGGGGTTACCGTCCGGCTTGATGCGCCTGATAGTGGCGGCGCATTGTAGGACAGCCTCACGAACCGGTCTCTTTTCTGTCTTTGACGGTTTTATGCCTGTTAACGGTACAATGATTTGCTGTGTCTTATCTTGAATCTTTGTCCTGGTAATGTATAAGCCTTAAGCCTTTGAACGTTGTTTCCATATACTCTTCCTACGCAGCCTTCCCTCAAGACTTGACACTGAAGACGATTAAAATTTATAATCTTTGTTTATGCAAAAACAATCTGTGGGGCACTCTTGGAAGTTAGACATTAGTACGAAGACAGAAGTTTGGCTGCGTGTCGCATGGTAGAAAGAATGAACTGGTACTACGATAAGGTCGACCCCCGTGTGGGTAGCCGATAGATGCGGTGACGTGGCATGGGGTGGGGGATCAAAGCCCTGCTGGTGGATTTGTAGGGCCAAGCACCTAGGTTTATAGTCAGCGGTTGCAAGCGTGCTTGGTGCACACTCGAGCTTAACCTGTCGTGGTGTCTAGTATTGCGTACGGCAAGCAGGTTACCAGTCGACCGGGCTAATAATAGTTTAAGCTTTACGGTACTCAAACTGGTAACGGTCTCCTGTTGGTCTGTAGGAGTTGGTCGTTTTTTTGCGTGTTGAAAGTTAGTGACGTCACGGTGTAGGATACGTGTATGAACGAACACACGGAAGCGGTCCTGGATTACGCGTGTATCAAGCGGGCGCTCCAGGCGTATACCGTGACGCCTATGGGAGGCGCATCGGCAGCAGATCTGAAGCCGTCATCAGCTCTGGACCTACTGGACGTTCAGCTCCGAGAGACGTCAGAGATGGCGGCATGTCTGGCAGTTGATGAAGGGCCGCCTCTTTTACCTCTGCCTGACCTGTATCCGCACCTCGCTTCAACCCGGATCGAAGGTTTTTATCTCGAAGGGTGGCAGCTGCTTGAAATTGCCAGTGGACTGGAGGTCATCCAGCGCCTTCGGCATTATCCCCAAACCGTTACGCAGCCCATCCTGCTCCTACGTCGTCGTTTGACCCGCCTACACGATTTTGCCATCCTCCTCCGTCAAATCCGTCATGCCATTGATGATAAAGGTTTGGTACGTGATCATGCGAGTCCTGCTTTGCAGGATATTCGGCAAAAGCTCAGCCGCTTGCGCGAACGTATACATGCTAAATTGCATGAACTGATGACCGTACACCGTTCTGTGGTGCAAGATACCATTGTCACGATCCGCAATAATCGTTTCGTGGTGCCGCTGAAAACCGAATTTCGTCAGTCCATGCGAGGGATTGTGCATGGGGAGTCGGCTAGTGGGGCAACGGTCTATGTCGAACCGGAGGGGGTAGTCGATCTCAATAATCAGTTGTTGCACGCCCGGGCTGAAGAAGAACGGGCAGAGCGAGAGGTCTTGCGCCAATTGACCGGGCGGATTGCTGTTCAGCATGTTGCGTTAGAGCAATCGCTTAGGATTGTTGGACAGCTTGATTTTATTTGTGCTAAAGGACGTCTGAGTCTGTCTATGCAGGGCAAGCAACCACGTCTGACGACACAACCGCATTTGCAGCTTATAGCGGCGCGCCACCCGTTGCTGACCGACCCTACTCCGATTGATGTCCAACTCGGCTCGGAAAACCAGACTTTACTGATTACGGGACCCAACACTGGGGGCAAGACCGCAGTTCTCAAAACCGTTGGCCTGCTCGCGCTTATGGCGCAATCAGGGCTCCATATCCCGGCTGCTTCTGACAGTCAGCTGCCGGTGTTTTCTGAGATCTTTGTCGACTTAGGCGATGAACAGAGTTTACAACAGAATTTGAGCACCTTTTCGGCACATCTGGCTAATATTTGTGACATGCTGACGCATGTCACAGGCCATTCACTCGTGTTGCTAGATGAACTTGGGGCGGGTACCGATCCAATGGAGGGTGGGCCGCTTGGCGTCGCTATCCTGGAGCAATTTCACCAGTGTGGTGGCATGACACTGGCGACGACTCATCACAGCGGCATCAAGACCTTTGCGATGTCGATGTCCGGCGTGGCGTGCGCGGCAGTGGATTTTGATTTAGAGACGTTGCAGCCCCGCTATCGGCTCGTGTATGGCCTCCCGGGACGCAGCAAAGCGTTCGCCATTGCTGAGAAGCTCGGGCTGCCGGCAGCGGTTCTGGCGCGTGCTCGGCAAGAAGCCGGTATGACGCAACAGCGTAGCGAGCAGTTTTTAGCACGTCTGGAGGTGCAGCAGCAGGCCTTGTCGGAAGAGCGTCAGCATGTGCAAGTGAAACAGGATGAGACAAATCAATTGCACATTGATGCTCGTCAGATGTATGCCTGTGCCCGGGCAGAAGAGCTACGCGTACGCCAGACGCTCTATGCGGAGGGGCAGGCGCTGCTCAAAACGGCCCGTCAAGAACTAGATACGACGATTGCGGCTTTGCGTCGGCAGGCTGTAAGCACAACGCCGATTGCTTTTCCACGCGAAGCGTGGCGACGGATGGAACAAGCCGTCGTTTCGTTGGCGCCGCAGGTTTTAGATGAACCCGTGGCTGTGCAACGGCTTCAGATTGGAGAAAAGGTTCGGGTTCGTGGCCTCAGGCTGGTTGGACATTTAAGGACTGCTATAAATGGCACCGCCGCGGTACAAATTGAGGTTGGCAACAAGATCTTGACGGTGTCGCCAGCGGACTTGGAGCGGATTGATGGCGCCGCTGATGCATCATCGGCGGCGGCGGCCGTCGCGCTGCATCAGCCTATATTACCACGTCAAGAGGCGGTTGCGCCCGAGTTGCGGCTACTTGGATATACTGTGGCGCAGGCCATTCCGGAACTTGAAAAGTATCTTGACCACGCTTTCATGCAAGGCGCCTCGCGAGTGCGTATTATTCACGGGGTGGGGAGTGGGCGCCTGCGCAAGGCGATTACTAATTTGCTTGCTGAACACCCGCTTGTACACCGCTTTGAGGGCGGTGGGGCACGCGGCGGGATGACAGTTGTAGAGCTTGAGAGGTAGCTGGAATGAGCCAGCTCATACCGGAAGAAACGATTCAGGAAGTGTTGCTGCGAGCAGACATCGTGGATGTTTTGAGCGAGTATGTCAATCTTAAGAAGGGCGGGGCGAATTATAAGGGACTTTGCCCTTTTCACAACGAGAAAACGCCGTCGTTTACCGTTAGCCCTGCAAAAGGGCTGTACTACTGCTTTGGGTGTCAGGCCAGTGGCAATGTCGCTCGTTTTTTGATGCAGCATGAGAATCTTGCTTTTCCGGATGCTGTGCGTTTGCTTGCCACACGTTATGGCGTCAACATACCGGAGACAGCCTCAGATCGCCGTACGGATGCGTTAAAGCCGTTTTATGCCCTACATCAAGCCGCGACGAATTTTTTCCATCAATGCCTGTTGCACGATTCTGCCGCGCAACAGGCCCGGACATACTGCCGAGAGCGTCAGCTCTCTAGTGATATTGCCGCGCGTTTTGCCTTGGGTTATGCGCCCGATGGGTGGGATAGGTTGGGGTTGGAAATGCAGCGCCAAGGATTTTCCGAAGAGATGCTCGTCCGCAGCGGTTTAGTTGTCGTACGTGAGCACAAACCCGGCATTTATGATCGTTTCCGTAACCGCTTAATGTTTCCTATTTACGACCGTTTTGGCCGACCGATCGCCTTTGGTGGCCGGCATCTGGACAAGGCAAATGCCCTGCATGTCCCCAAGTACCTTAACTCACCGGAAACGCCGATTTTTCACAAGGGGCGTGTGCTCTACGGTTTCCATCTTGCGAAGCAGGCAATTCGTCAGCAACAACGCGCTATTATGGTGGAAGGATATACTGATGTGATTGCCTGTCATCGTCATGATGTTACGCATGTGGTGGGCACGTTGGGGACGGCATTGACCGAGCGGCATGTTGAGATGTTGCGTGGTTTGGCCAAGGACATCACGTTGGTGTTTGATAGTGATGCTGCCGGTGGCGCCGCAACTGAACGCGGCATTGGTCTGTTTCTTGAAGCGGGTGTGCGGGTGCGGGTGGTTGAGCTCCCAGCGGGTGAAGACCCGGATAGCTTTTTACGGCAGCGTGGTCAAGAAGCGTTTTTGCAATATGTCGACGAGGCGATCACCTTCGTTGAGTACTTATTACTGCGGGCTAAACGTTTCCATGATGTACAGACTCCGACTGGACAGGCCGATTGTGTGGCGCGCATTTTGCCGCTGCTACGCAAAGTGGAAAATCAGGTTGAGCAATGGGGGTACATGACATTATTGGCAGAAAAAATTGGCTTGCCGGTTGAGGTGTTGCAGCGTGAGATGAGAACGCGCGTTGCCACCATACCTGCGCGAGTGAAACCGTCGCCATTGCCTGCTGCGCGCCAAACGCCGATGTTGTCTCCTGTCGAGTATGGTCTCGTAAGGCTCATGCTGCACGATCGCAGTGTGCTTGATCAGGTGCGGCATCAGATTACTGTAGATGATTTTCAGGAGCCGATTCTGCGGAGTCTTTACGAGCTGTTTTTACGTCTAACGCCTAAAGGGACGGAAGAGACCCTCCCCAATATGCTGGAGCAGGCCGGCAGCGATACTGAGCGGCAGCTTTTGGCCAAGATGGCGACAGAAGCGGCAGCGGTCGCCGAGGATAGCGAAGCACAGTACAAGGCGCTTGAGGATCATATCCTGCGTTTGCAGCAGCAGCGACTCCAGGCCCGGCTCCGACAGCTCAAAGCGTCTATTCTTGAAGCGGAGCAACGTGAAGATACGGACGAGCAGCAGCGACTTTTGCAGGCTTATACGACGTTACGTCACGAAAAACGCTGTCATTATCAAAGAGGACAAGCATGATTGGGCAATTCGTGAGAGTGAATTAGGTATGGGAATACGAGTACATCCGGGCAGAAGCCCCTGAGTGCTTCTGAATGTTGGAGCACCTTGAGGGCCAACGGGCTATAGCCTGCCATCATGGCAGGATCATTGCAGTACGAGCTAGCGGGACCCTAGCGATTTGTGCGAGTCGGATCGTGGGGAGCATAAGGGCGGTTTTCCTGTGTGGAGGTGTGAGCGGTTATGGCGAACAGTGATAAACGAAAAGAAGTCAAAAAACTAATATCACAAGGTAAAGAAAAGGGTTACCTTACTTATCAGGAGGTGAGCAATGTGTTACCTCCCGATGGCGTGTCGTCAGAACAGCTTGATGACCTGATGCTTCTCTTTGGCGAACTTGATATTGAACTTATTGGTACGAGTAGCCCCGCTGAACGACCCGTTTTTTCGCGCGCCTCGGGGGTGACTTCGGGGTATGCTCGTGAGGAGCGCTTACTTGCTTTGCCAGCCGATGCCCTAGGTAAGACGGATGATCCCGTGCGCATGTATCTTCGTGAGATGGGAACTATTCCCCTGCTCACACGCGAAGGCGAAGTTGAAATTGCCAAACGAATTGAAGAGGGCCAAAATCAAGTTGTTGAAGCGATGCTGTTGAATCCGTTCGCTATGCGAGAGTTGCTTGCGCTTGGCGAGGACGGATTTGTTCCTCAAGGTGCTGGGTCGGATTTGGAAGAGGTCGAGGTTGATGAACTCGATGAAGACTTGTCGGGTGAATCTGAGCGTACGACAGCGACGAATATGAAGGACATTGTGCATCAGCTGCAAGCGCATTTTGAGGCATTAACCAAGCTACCTGAAAAAATAGCAGATGAAAGGGAGTTTTTTCATCAGGAGAAAACGCTGTGCACTGCGATCGCCAAACTTACCCGTGAGCTGAATTTACGCCCGGAGACGTTTGAGCAGGTTATCAGTAGAGTTGAAGGGACGTTGCAATACTTCGTTAAATGTGAACAGGAAGTCGAACCAGAACTTCAGATATTTGGTGGTGATCTAAAAGCGCTGCGCATACATTTACGTGAAGTGGGGCAGCAAAACGGACATGCAAATGTCGAGATGGTTCAGCAACGGCGGACGTTAATGCAGGTCGAGCGTCGTGTTCGTAGGGGTATGCGTAAGCTGCGCCGGATCGAAACTGAAACCGGAACGACCAAAGAAGCTCTGGCAGAATTGATGCAGTCCGTGCAAAGTGGGCAGCAGAAGGACCGGGAGGCCAAACGAGAGCTTGCAGAGGCAAATTTACGTTTAGTCGTTAGTATTGCTAAGAAGTATACCAATCGCGGTTTGCATTTTCTTGATCTCATTCAAGAAGGTAATATTGGCTTGATGAAGGCGGTGGATAAGTTCGAGTATCGTCGTGGGTATAAATTCAGCACCTATGCAACCTGGTGGATACGACAAGCGATTACACGGGCTATTGCCGATCAGGCCAGGACCATTCGTATTCCTGTGCATATGATTGAAACAATCAATAAGTTGATCCGTACGACCCGACAACTTGTGCAAGAGTTTGGCCGAGAGCCCAGTCCCGAAGAAATTGCCGAACGGATGGATTTACCTGTTGATAAAGTTCGTAAAGTGCTCAAAATTGCTAAAGAGCCGATCTCCTTGGAGACGCCGATAGGCGAGGAAAAAGATAGCCATCTGGGCGACTTTATCGAAGATAAAAAAATCGCTTCGCCTTCGGAAGCGGTTATTCGCATGAATCTCAAAGAGCAGACGCTGAAAGTTTTGCAAACGCTCACCCCTCGTGAAGAACGGGTCTTGCGTAAACGTTTTGGTATTGGGGTTGACTCGGCGCATACCTTAGAGGAAGTCGGACATGATTTTGATGTGACGCGCGAGCGTGTTCGGCAAATCGAAGCCAAAGCGCTCCGCAAGCTGCGCCATCCCAGTCGCAGTAAAATTCTTCGGAGTTTTGTCGAAAACTCTTGATAGCCCCTCTATTGCCGAGTTCAAATCAATGCCTTGACAGGGATGAACAGTTTTAGGTAGATTGATCCTACGCGTAACGGGCCCATAGCTCAGATGGTAGAGCCACCGGCTCATAACCGGTCGGTCCCTGGTTCGAAACCAGGTGGGCCCATCTGCATGATATGTAAGTATTAGGCGACAGGCATAGATTCTCCATGAGGCACACACGGTGCATGATCAGTTGCCCCTTATCGAAGAGTTGCAGCAGCTCGATAATCGATTGTACCGCTTACAGTCTAAAGTTGAAGCATTACCTCAACAATTGCAGGCTTATGATATTGCTTGTGTAGAAGCTCGGCAAATATTGCTGGATGGAGAGGGTGAAATCGAGCAAGCTGAACGGCAGCGACGTGCTCTGGAGCGAGAACTTGATGGCTCGCAGGCGCAGCTTACTAAAACGCAGACGAAGTTGCGTGAGGTCAAGACGAACAAAGAGTACAGTGCCGTTTTAGCCGAGATCGACACCGGGGAACAACGCATCGCGGTGACTGAAGATCAAATCCTTGAGTTAATGGAGACGGTCGAACTATGCCGGCAAAAGCACCAACAGCAAAAACATCATGAGCACGTCTCTGAGCAGGAATTGGCACAGCAGACTAAGCGTATTCGGCAGGAAGAAGCCACACTCGCCAAGCAGGTAGCTGCCGAGGAAGCGACACGCCAGCAGCTTGTGGCCGATTTGTTAGCCGATCTCTATACCAGATATCAGCAGCTGAGTGCGATACGGGATAGGCAAGCTGTTGTGCTGATACAGGAAGGTACATGCGGCGGTTGCCATCTAAAAGTGCCACCTCAACTGATTTCTGAGCTTCGGCAGCAAGACAAGCTCATCACCTGTCCCCATTGCCAACGTATTTTACTTTGGCCTGCCTAGTACTGCGTACTGCAATGACCCCGCCAGTTTGACAGGGTAGTGTCCATTGGTTCGGAAGGCGATTCGAGTTCGGAGTCGCTGCAAGACTTCTTTCTAGATGTCAGGGTCGTATTCTGTTTTGTTTCTGCCTCGTTTGGTGTCGTAAATGCTTATTGTCTACGTAGCATCATTGACTTTTACAGCGCTCAAGAGAGGCGTTCGTTTCCGCTGGCTTGTGCCAGGTGACGGTGTGCAACAGGACAAAGGGGATCAGATGATCGCTTTTTGTCCAGACATGGGTGGAGAGAGGAAAGTCCGGGCTCCGTAGAGCAGGGTGCTGGATAACGTCCAGTGGGGGAAACCCTAAGGAAAGTGCCACAGAAATCAAACCGCCGGGGTCGCGTTGGGAACGGCAAGCCGCTTGACGTCAGATGCCCGGTAAGGGTGAAACGGTGCGGTAAGAGCGCACCAGTCTCGATGGTGACATCGGGAGCTTGGTAAACCCCATCCGGAGCAAGACCAAATAGGGGAGCGATCCCATACCTTAGTGGGGCAAAGTGGGATAAGGATTGCTCGTCCGATGCTTCCGGGTTCGGTCGCTTGAGGCATGCGGTAACGCATGTCCCAGAGGAATGATCATCGCCATTGGGCTGTGCCTGATGGAACAGAACCCGGCTTACCGATTCGCTTTGTCCTGTTGTGTGTCTGTTCAATCTTCTTATTTTTCGATAAGCATTGCCTCCTGCCTTGTGAAATGCATTCCCTGAAAATTTTCTGTGGGCATCCTAGTAGCATCAAAGCACGCCGTCCGGCAACAATTTGCCCGGTATAACGAACCAGGAGGGCTTCAGATTTTTTGCTTGACATGCCACTCTGTAGGTCTTTATAGTCTATCTGGTGGGGTAAAGTGGGATGATTTGGATAAGATGGTGAGCTAAGTGGGATAAAAAGCTGTGCTTTTGGGGCAATACAGCCTTAGTTTGGATGGGAAGGGGAGGCTTAGCGTGCCAGCGGCATTACGGCACACGCTACGTGAGCAATACGCATCTGGCGACCAAACGCTGGTGGTGACGAAGTATTTTGAGAACTGTCTCGTGGCTTATCCCAAAACAGTATGGCTTGAAATCCAAACTCAGCTTTTGGAGTTGCGTAACGATGCCAGTACGCGAGCGTTTTTACGGCAATTTTGCGCCAGTGCTAGCGTTTGTAATCTCGACAGTCAAGGACGTATTCTCATCCCACCAAAGCTCAGGCAGTATGCTGAGATTGATTCTGAGGTTCTTGTCATCGGCGTGTTGAGGAAGCTGGAACTCTGGTCTCCCGCTCGTTGGGAGATGTATGATCAGCAAGAGAGTTCACGGTTTGAATCTCATACGCGTTTAATGGAATTACGGCTCTAAGGCGGGTCATGACCAACATCGTCCCTTCACTTCAGCATCATACCGTCATGGGACGTGAAGTCCTGTCTCTGCTCGTACGTGACCACCCTGGTGTCTATGTGGACTGCACCCTAGGAGGGGGCGGCCACGCACGAGCCCTCCTTGATGCCAGCCCGGCGCCTGCTATGGTAATTGGGCTGGATCGTGACCCTGCCTGTATCACTGCCGCACATCAATGGGGGGCGGCTTGGCATGATCGCTTTAGGGCCATGCACGGTAATTTTCGATACTTGTCAACATTGCTCGAAACGCTGGGCCATCCACGTGTCGATGGTATCGTCTTTGATTTTGGCGTATCGTCTTATCAGTTGGATACCGCTAAGCGCGGCTTTAGCTTTCGCCGTGATGGCCCTCTTGATATGCGTATGGATCCAACCCAGAAGCATACGGCACGTGCATTGGTGAATCAAGCGTCGGAAGTACAGCTCAGAGACGTCTTGCGAGATTTCGGCGAAGAAAGATGGGCAAATCGTATCGCTAAAGCGCTTGTCTCTGAGCGTCAGCAGACACCGATTACCCGTACACGACAGTTGGCTGAGCTGGTTGCGCATGTCATTCCGCGCAAAGCATGGCCGCGTGATATTCATCCGGCGACGCGTGTATTTCAAGCCCTCCGTATTGCTGTTAACGATGAGCTGCAGGCCATCCAAGAAGCGCTTCCGCAGGCGCTAACCGCTTTGCGCCCTGGGGGTCGTATGGTGGCGATTGCCTTTCATTCTTTGGAGGACCGTCAGGCTAAGCAGTTTTTTGTCCGTGAGGCCAAGGGATGTGTTTGTCCGCCACGTATACCGCAGTGTGTTTGCGGGCAAGTACCTCGTCTCAAGTTGTTGAATCGGAAACCTTTGCTGCCATCGCCGCAGGAGATACAGGAGAACCCGCGTAGCCGTAGTGCTCGGCTTCGCGCCGCGGAGAAGCTGGCGCTAGGGGGGTGACCGATGTCTCACTCTCGTTTGCCAAGACCTGTCCTGCGTAAAGCCCGTCCGAGGCCCCCTCGACAAGTCAGTGTTGTCATGTTGATTAGCACGGGGTTGGTTTTACTTGGCGTACTCTTGTATCTATGGCCGCAAATGCGTCTGGTTGAATTGGGCTATCGTCAGGGGACCTTGCAGGGCGGACGTACCCGTGTTTTATGGCGTCAAAAAGAATTGCAGGTTGAGTTTGCGACGTTGCGTCGTCTTTCACGTATTGAGCGGGTAGCCAAACAGCGCTTGGGTATGCGTTCACCGCAGGTATCACAAATCGTTTATGTTGATCCAGATGGTCAATTTGCACCTTCCGGAGGGCACCCGTGAAGCCTCGCAGTCTGTCTCGTCCGTACAATCGGGTTAGATTGTGGTTTATCGTGGGTCTATTTGGGACTATTTTTGTGGTGATTTTTGGGCGTCTTTATGGCGTTCAAGTGCTGCAACATGCCGAGCTGCATCAACGAGCGTCGCAACAATACCTGCGTTATATTACGCTCCGTCCTGAGCGTGGCCGCATTATCGACCGGCAAGGGCACGTCCTGGCCACGAGTGTGTTGGCGCCTTCTATTTATGTCGTCCCCCCCGAAATTGAAGACCCGCGTATAGCCGCCTTGCAATTGGCTGCGGTGTTGCAACAATCTTCGGCAGAGGTGTATCGTCGGCTTGTTGCCAAGACGCAATTTGCTTGGCTTGCCCGCCACGTGTCGCCTGATACTAGGGCCGAGGTGCAGAGGTTGGGTATCAAAGGGGTGCATTTTCGGCGTGAGCCTCGCCGTTATTACCCTAAGCGCCATTTGGCTGGACAGGTGTTGGGGTTTGTTGGGGTTGATGAGCAAGGCTTGGGTGGCTTGGAGTATCAATATAATAGAGAGTTGGCTGGCAAGCCGCTGCGGGTTGCTCTACGGCGCGATGCAGTCGGTCGGCAAGTCGGCCAGGCCGCCGGCACTCCGGTGTCGCAACCACGGGGGGGCGATTTGTATGTGACACTCGATGAGTGGCTACAACATCTCGCTGAGCGAGAGATTGCAGAGCAGGTGTCGTATACGCGGGCGCAAAGCGGGCTCGTTATCATGATGCAGCCTCAGACGGGCGACCTCTTGGCAATAGCCTCATATCCTTTTTTTGACCCGAATAAATTCCGTGATCCGCAGCAGCGTGTCTGGCAACGCAATCGCGCTATAACGGATCCGGTGGAGCCGGGTTCGACCTTCAAGTTTGTTGCTGCCGCAGCATCGCTAGAGAACGATTTGGCCCAACTTGATGAGATGATCTTTTGTGAGAATGGCCTGATGCGATTGGGCCGGCGTCTGATACATGACCATAAGCCTTATGGGTGGTTAAGTTTTGTCGATGTGTTTGCATTTTCTAGCAACATTGGCACGGTTAAGGTCGGCGAACGTTTACGTCCTGATCAGTTGTACCGTTATATGCGTCGCTTTGGGTTCGGAGAAAAGTCGCGTGTTGGTTTGCCTGGCGAAGCGGCCGGCTATTTGCGTGCCCCGAAGGACTGGTCACGTTTCTCACTCGCGTCTCTGGTGATTGGGCAGGAGCTCACCGTAACCCCGTTGCAGCTCATTACGGCGTTTGCCGCAATTGCGAATGGAGGTGAACTCATTCGTCCTCGTGTTGTAGAGCGCATTGAATCCGCTGGTAATACGAGACGCATTCCTACTGTCGTTCGACGGCGAGTCGTATCGCCGTCGAACGCAGCCAAGTTAACCATGATTTTGACGCAAGCTGTTGCGTATGGAACGGGCCGCAAGGCCGCCTTGGAAAGCTATGTGGTTGCTGGTAAAACAGGCACCGCTCAGAAAGTCGATCCGGAGTATGGCGGATATAGTCGGAAGGTGCTTGCCTCTTTTGTTGGCTATGTGCCTGCTCATGCGCCACAGCTGGTGATATTGGTGATGCTCGATGAGCCACAGCGATTGCGTTGGGGAGGTCTGGCTGCAGCTCCGGTCTTTCGGCGTATTGCTCAGCAAGCCTTACCATATTTACAGGTACCGGCAGGCCAGGGGCCACGCAGGCCTATCGACAGGCCTGCCGAGTTGCGGTTCGTACAGCAGCGCGCCGAGGTGGGAATGGCAACATTGAGACGATGAATTTAATTTGTGGCGTGAGGTCAAAGACTGTCTTTCATGCAGGAGTGCGGTGTCGATGTCAATACATCAATTAGCAGATTTGCTGTCAGGGGTGCCGCACCGTCTTCTGGCCGGTACCACGCACTGTCAGGTGCAGCGTGTGATTGCCGACTCGCGTCAGGTGGTGCCTGGTGCTCTTTTCGTTGCGCTCCGTGGGCTACAGGCTGATGGTCATTGTTTTCTTGATGAAGCGCTACAGCGGGGTGCGACATCGTTGCTTGTCGAAGCTCCCACCCCTGAGCTGCTGTACCGGGTGCAGCAGGAGGGGCAGACACTTGTCCAGGTCGAACAGTCGAGCAAGGCTTTAGGCATGCTCGCCAGCGCGTATTATGGCCGTCCATCACGGCATCTGAAGCTAATTGGGGTCACTGGAACAAACGGCAAGACGACAACAACCTATGTGGTGGAGTCAATTTTGCAAGCTGCCGGCCGGCAGCTTGGTGTGGTTGGGACCATCAATTACCGTTTCGCCCAACAATGCCTGGATGCCCCGCAGACGACGCCGGATGCGTTGTATTTGCAGGAACTGTTGCAGCGTATGTTGGACGCTGGGGTTACGGATGCGGTCATGGAGGTTTCGAGTCATGCTTTGTCGCAAGACCGGGTGGCGGGGTGTGATTTTGAGATTTGTGTCTTCACCAATTTAAGTCGTGACCATTATGACTACCATGGTACAGAAGAAGCCTATTTCGCGGCTAAGGCCAGACTTTTTCAAGATTTTCCAGCCCGCTGGCATGTTCTCAATTTAGACGATCCGTACGGTCAGCGATTGGTGCATGAGTCAAAAGAGCGTCTCTTAACCTATGGCCTGACGACCGAGGCGACGCTAAAGCCGTTGACAGTGCAACATGGCCTTGAGGGGATTTCGTTGATCTTGCCGACCACCAAAGGCCATTTAGATATTCACTCTCCCCTGATCGGCCGTCATAATGTATACAACTTGTTGGCTGGGATCGCCGTCGCCATTGCGTTGGATATTGATGCCGAAGCCATTGTGGGCGGGATCGCGCAGCTCCGGCAGGTACCGGGTCGATTGGAGCGTATTGATGCTGGACAAGGCTTTTATGTATTTGTTGATTATGCCCATACGCCGTCTGCCCTTGAGCAGGTATTGTGTATGGTACAGGCTGAAACTCAGGGGCGCTTAATCGCCGTCTTTGGCTGTGGAGGTGACCGTGACCCTGGTAAGCGCCCAATCATGGGAAGAGCGGCTACAGCCCATAGTGATTATACGATTATCACGTCGGATAATCCCCGCACGGAAGACCCCTGCCGTATCATTGCGGATATTGTTGCAGGGATTGATTCATCGGATGACTATACGACAATTGTCGATCGTCGTCGTGCTATTGTCGAAGCGGTCTCGATGGCACAGCCACAGGATACCGTCGTGATTGCTGGTAAAGGACATGAGGATTATCAGATTATTGGGCAGACGCGTTTGCGTTTTGATGATCGTGAGGTGGTGCGCCAAGCACTTGGCGGCATTCGTGGCACATCATCTTGCTAACCGATGTTGTTGTAGAGTGGGGGGTATAGCATGACGATTTTCGACGGTGCTGCGGGAGGGGCGTGATGTTTTACCTCCTGTTCTACCCACTACACCAGACGTTCTCTGTCTTTAATGTTTTTCGCTATTTGACCTTTCGTACGGCATATGCTGCTTTAACGGCTTTACTTGTCAGCCTGATTGTCGGGCCGTATGCCATCCGTTTGCTGGGCCGGCTGCAGGTTGTCGAGATGATTCGAGATGAAGGGCCGAAGGGGCATTTCAGCAAGGCTGGAACGCCGACTATGGGTGGCCTGCTTATTCTTGCATCGACAATCGTTGGGACACTGCTTTGGGCCAATCTTGAGGTGTTCTACGTGTGGTTGGTGTTGGGAACGACGTTGGCGTTTGGCGCCATTGGATTCTGGGACGACTACCTGAAGACAATCCGTAAGAGTAATGTCGGTCTCAAGGCAACATGCAAAATTTTGCTTGAAATTGCAGTTGCCGCAGCAGTGGTGTGGTTGCTTTTTTCCCTGGCTGACCCGGAAAGTAACGCGACACGTTTAAGCGTGCCGCTGTTTAAACGCGTTGTGCCTGATCTTGGCGTCATGTATATACCGTTTGCCGTTGTCGTGATTGTCGGCACTAGCAATGCCGTGAATCTAACGGATGGATTAGACGGCTTGGCTATCGGCCCCTTTATTGTGGCGACGTTCGCCTATGCCGGTATTGCATATGTGGCTGGCAATGTGCGCTTTGCCGAATACCTTAATATTCTCTATGTGCCCGGAGCAGGTGAGGTTGCCGTGTTTTGTGGTGCGATGTTAGGAGCCAGTCTAGGTTTTTTGTGGTTTAATTCTTATCCGGCTCAGATTTTTATGGGTGATGTTGGGTCGCTTTCCATCGGCAGCGCTTTGGGCACCGTGGCGGTTATTGCCAAGCATGAATTGCTCCTTCTCCTCATTGGCGGACTCTTCGTTATTGAGACCTTGTCCGTGATTGTGCAGGTGGCATCGTTTAAACTGACCGGGAAGCGTGTCTTTCGTATGGCCCCTTTGCATCACCATTTTGAGGCGCAGGGTTGGCAGGAGCCTAAGGTCATTGTCCGTTTTTGGATTGTGGCCGTCATTTTGGCTATTCTGAGTTTGAGCACGTTGAAATTGCGCTAAGGATGTATGATGCTTTATCGGCGTACGGACATCGTTCTTGTCGCGGTTACCTTTCTTCTGATTGCCTTTGGCTTGGTGATGATATACAGCACCAGTGCGGTGTTAGCGCAAGAACGATATGGGGATGCGCTGTATTTTTTGAAACGACAGATGGTATGGGCGGCCATTGGGTTGTTGGCCCTGTGGGGCGGTCGTTGTGTTCCTTATCAGGTGCAGGAACGTCTCACCATGCCGGTTGTTTTTTGTACGCTATTGGTACTGGTATTGGTTGTTTTGCCCCAGTTCGGTACGGAGGTGGGCGGGGCGCGCCGCTGGCTGCGTCTTGGGCCATTGACCATGCAACCTTCGGAACTCGCTAAGTATGTGTTGATTCTCTATATTGCCCGTACCCTCGGGCGTGAGCAAGAGCGCCTAAATCGTTTTGCCTATGGCTATCTTCCGAATGCGTTGATGATGACTCTGTTTGCCCTATTGATTTTTTCGCAACCCGATCTCGGAACGGCTCTGGTGTTGGCTGCGACAAGCGGAATTTTGCTGTTGATTGCCGGTGTGCCCTTGCGTTATCTCGGGTATACAGCGTTGGCTGCGCTGCCATTGCTCTACTGGGGGCTGGTGCATGTGCGGTTTCGTTTTGAGCGTTTGCTGGTGTTCCTTGATCCTTGGGCGGATCCGCTCGGGGGAGGTTATCAGTCCGTTCAGGCTTTGTTGGCCTTGGGGCAAGGCGGCTTATTTGGTATTGGTCTTGGGCAGAGCCAGCAGAAGCTGTTCTATCTCCCGGAAGCCCATACGGATTTTATTTTTGCCGTTATTGGCGAGGAGTTAGGCTTTGTCGGTGCGGCGCTGCTCGTGGGCCTCTTTTTGATTCTGCTATGGCGTATTTTACGCATTGCATTATCGTGCCATGAACCGTTCGGAATGTATTTGGCGTTTGGCATTTTCGTGCTTTTGACCCTGCAGATTACGATGAATCTGGGCGTGGTCGTTGGCCTGCTGCCGACCAAGGGGTTGCCTTTGCCATTTATCAGTCTTGGCGGTTCTAACTTGCTGGTTACTCTGGCCGCGATTGGGGTCGTGTTAAACATTGCGGAGACGGAAGGCCATTTTGTCTGAGGACGATGATGTCGACACCGCCCATACGTGTTGCTGTGGCTGGAGGAGGAACGGGAGGCCATCTGTATCCTGGTGTTGCTGTGGCTCGACGTTTTAAGGTGCGATGCCCTGGCAGTCAAATCGTGTTTCTCGGTCGCCAAGGCGGCTTTGAGACGCAGGTACTTGAACATGAGGGGTTTCCTTTACATACGGTTTGGGTCAAAGCTTTCCGAGGTCGCTCAAAGCTTTCCCAAGCTCGTGCGCTCGTGACACTTGCCATCGGCGTGTTGCAGGCTGCTAAGATCTTGCGTTGCATACGGCCGCATTTGGTTATTGGAACGGGCGGCTATGTTATGGCGCCGGCTGTACTAGCGGCTACGTTGTTACGTATTCCTCGTGTCATTATGGAGCAGAATCTTATTCCGGGTGCCGCCGTCCGCAGCTTGGCACGTTTTGCACAAATGGTGTTCTCGTCTTTTCCGGAGACCGATGCTTATTTATCCAAAGCGCCGGTCGCCTGTACGGGCACCCCGGTGCGTCAAGAAATTTATGAGATTGGGCGGGCCAGCGGTAAACCTCACAACGGTGTCTTACATGTGTTAGTTGTGGGGGGGAGTCAGGGTGCGCATCGTATCAATCGGGCTGTGGTTGACGCCTTACCCCTGCTTGAGTCGCATCAGCACAGTTTACGTATGGCGCATCAGACAGGCGAGGCTGATTGTGATGACGTTGCTCAAGCCTACCAGCAGACGACCATAGAGGCTGAGGTCGCGCCGTTCTTTTACGATATGGCCGAGCGCTATCGTTGGGCAGATCTGGTACTATGTCGGGCGGGGGCTAGCACCTTGGCCGAATTAACCGCTTGTGGTAAAGCGGCGATTTTGCTGCCATATCCTCATGCGGCTGATGATCACCAACGGCTTAACGCTCTGGCTCTACAGCGGCGTGGAGCTGCGCAAGTCATTCTGGATAACGAATTGACCGGTGAGCAACTTTACCAGACGATGGATGGCTTGCTGACCCATCCTGAACGCCTGCATCAACAAGCCGAGCACAGTCGCCGGTTTGGTAAGCCGCAAGCGGCGGATGCCATCGTGACGTTATGTTTACAACTGATTGGTTCTCCGGTTGCATAATTGGCCTGTAAGATAGAGGCATGCGGTATGCGTAAAACCAAGCACATTCATTTTGTTGGGATTGGCGGTGCGGGTATGAGTGGCATTGCCGAAGTGTTACTCAATCTCGGGTATGTGGTGCGTGGCTCGGACCTTGTTGTCTCAGACGTGACACGACGACTACAGCGGCAGGGCGCGCGTGTGTATCAAGGACATGCGGCTAGCCAGGTGCAGGGCGCCGATGTGGTCGTCATCTCTTCCGCTGTTAAAGA
This sequence comes from bacterium, assembly GCA_027294925.1. Next base: position 11,137 of record JAPULM010000424.1, on the reverse strand, counting down.
CGGCAATATGGAAGTCATGGCGGCTCGTGACCAACATATTCCGGTGATTTCGCGGGCGGAGATGCTGGCTGAGCTGATGCGGATGAAGTACGGTATCGCGGTTGCCGGAACGCACGGGAAAACCACCACAACATCGCTGATTGCAACGATTATGGCGCGTGCTGATCTTGACCCGACGGTGGTGATTGGTGGACGGCTTAACAGTTTGGGCAGCAATGCCAAATTAGGGCAAGGCGAATACCTCGTGGCTGAGGCTGATGAGAGCGACGGTTCGTTTCTCATGCTGGCCCCGACCATTGGCGTGGTGACCACGGTTGATGCCGAGCACCTGGATTTTTATCGTGATTTGGATGAAATTAAGCAGGCCTTTAGCCAGTTTATGAATAAAGTTCCGTTTTATGGCTGCAGTGTGCTCTGTTTGGACCAGCCAAACATCCAGAGTCTTGTGCCTCAGCTCCACAAGCGTTTTATTTCATACGGCTTGACCAGTCAGGCGGATTATATCGCCCGCGACATTCATTTTACTGGTCCGCAGTCTCGCTTTGAGGTATTTCATGCCGGACGGCGTTTGGGGCCGTTCTGCGTCAACCTGCCAGGTGTTCATAATGTCTACAATGCGTTGGCGGCAATAGCTGTTGGGCAAGAGCTGGAAATTCCTTTGCCGACAATTGCGAAGGCTCTGGAAGAATTTAGTGGCATCCATCGTCGCTTTGAGCTCCTGGGCAAGCGTCATGGTGTTGTGGTTGTGGATGACTACGGGCACCATCCGGAGGAAATTCGACAAACGCTTCGGGCGGCTAAATTGGTGTGGCCTGAGGAGCGCCTGATTGTGGTGTTTCAGCCGCATCGCTATACGCGCACCAAATTTTTGCAGCAAGAATTTTTTACTGCCTTTTATGAGGCCGATGTTTTAGTGCTGCTTGATATCTATGCTGCAGCCGAGGCGCCCATTCCTGGCATCACATCAGCCTGGTTATGCGAAGGTATTAAAGAACACGGGCAGCGCGAGGTGTATTATATCTCCGAGCGGCAACAGGTGGGGCCATTCCTGCATCGGTTTGTGCGTGAACATGACATTTTGTTGACGCTTGGCGCCGGTGATGTCTGGAAAGTCGCTCAGGCGTTCCTGCATGCCTCGGAGGGAGGTGGGGAATGAGTCCTGGCAAGGTCGTCGCATGGGACCTTCCTACTCTGTTACACGACGTACCGGGTGTTAAGCGTTATCACTATCCGCTGAGGCGGTATACGTCATTTCACATCGGAGGTGTTGCAGATGCTTGGGTGCGGATTGAGGAACTGGCGGCTCTTCGGCAGGTGCAAGACGTTGCTCGTTGCCACCAGATCCCTCTTTTTATTCTTGGCGGCGGGTCTAATTTGTTAATTCGCGATGGCGGGGTTCGTGGCATTGTGGTGGCCTTGCGCGGCGTCTTTCGAACCTATCGGATTACCCCTCATGCGGTCTCGCAAGCCGGTGCGGAGGCATTTGTGTACGCAGGTGTCGGTTACCCTTTGTCGCGTCTAGCTATGCAGTTAGCCCGACAGGGTTGGCGTGGGATGGAGTTTGCTTATGGCATTCCAGGGACACTTGGCGGTGCCATGGTTATGAACGCCGGGACACATCTGGGGGACTTACGGCAAGTTATGGTAGCAGCCCGTATGCTGCTGGCCAATGGCCAAGATTGTGAGCTGCCAGTTGCGGCGGTGGGGTTGCAGTATCGCACCTCGTCATATCCGGCAGGGGCTATTTTGCTAGGTGGGACGATGCGTGTGCGAGCTGGCGAGCCGCAAGCCATCACAGCTGTTATGCATGAATCATATAAGCGCCGTCAACAAACGCAACCGCTTTGCTTACCCAATGCCGGCTCGATTTTCAAGAATCCGCCAGGCGAGGCTGCTGCTCAATTGATTGATGCGTTAGATCTGAAAGGAACACGCATCGGGGACGCCATGTTATCGCTTGTGCACGCCAACTTTATAGTTAATATGGGCCAGGCTACAGCCAAAGATGTCGAGGCGTTAATCGATTTGGTGCAATCCCGTGTACAGGACGCCTACGGTATCGACCTGGAGCTTGAAGTTCGGGTGCTGGGAGAGGAGGCTTAGGACATGTTGTTAAGCGTCGTTAGCCAGGCCGCGCAGGTGATGCAACATCGTTCTGAATGCCTGAAACGGTGGCTCGCGCGTGCCTGGGTTTTCAGCCGCTACTGCATGGGCGTTGCGCTATGTGTTGGGCTTGTCTGGGGTAGCTACCGCGTCTACGGCTTAATCTGTAAGGCTGATTACTTTCGGTTGAAAACGATACAAATTGCCGGGAACCGGGATCTGACCCGAGACGATGCGCTTTATTTACTGGCCATACCTCGTGAGATAACGCTGTTGCAACTTGATCTGCCAAGTATTGCGGCACGGCTAGGGCGTCATCCGTATGTCAAGTCTGTCGCGATTCGGCGTCGTTTCCCTGCTACCTTGTCGGTGACGATGCAGGAGCGATCACCTCATCTTGTGGTGGTTTCGAAATGGCAGCGTATGGTACTCGATGCTGAAGGGGTGGTGCTACGACCGTTTATGCCGCAGCGTGACCGAGAGCTGCCGCAGTTTAGCTTGCGTCGTAAGCGTGCTTTGATGCCTGGTATGCGCCTGAAGCAGAAGGACATCCAACGCGCCATGGCGCTTGTACAGGCTTATCAAGAATCTTCAGTGGTCAAGATGATGCACTTGGTTGCGTTGAGCGTTGAACCGTCTGGCGCCTCCATTTGGCAAGTCGAGCCTTACGATTTTGACATTCGTATTGGGGCCGGAGACGTGTCCGGTCAGCTTAAACGCCTGGTATCGGTGTTGCCGTATATCATGCAACAAAATCTTGCTGTGCGCCGTATTGATGTCTCATACCGTAAACGGGTTATTGTTAAACTAATTGCCTCATGAAGCGGCGAACAAGAGTTCTTGGGACTTATGGGCCTCACTTCCTTTGGCAGGGAAATTTTTTATATGCCCGGGTACTTAAGGCTATTTGGATCAATAAAAAGGAGGGAACATAAAATGCGTCGTAAGGGGCAGAACATTGTTGCCGGTCTCGATATTGGCACTACCAAAGTCTGCGCGATTATTGGCGAACTCCAGGATGATGGGATGTTAGAGGTGCTTGGCGTGGGTTCTCAGCCATCGCACGGCCTTAGGAAAGGCGTGGTGATTAACATCGACAGCACGGTCGAATCGATTCGACAAGCAGTTGATGAGGCGCAACTTATGGCTGGGGTTGATATTACCTCAGCTGTTATCGGCATTGCAGGCGGCCACATTACGGGCATAAATAGCACTGGCATCATTGCGGTCAAAGGCCAGGAGATCACCTTGCGAGAAGTCAACCAGGTTATTGACGCGGCTCGGGCTGTGTCGCTACCCATGGATCGTGAGGTGATTCACGTTTTGCCGCAGGAGTATCTGGTTGATGACCAGGACGGTATTCTGGACCCACTTGGCATGTCCGGCCGGCGTTTAGAGGCGCGCGTTCACATTGTGACGGCCGCCGTCGCTTCTGCCCACAATCTCGTCAAATGTGTGCATAAAGCTGGTTTGGAAGTGGAAGACATTATTTTGGAGCAGCTTGCTTCAGCCGAGGCGACGTTAACCCCGGACGAACGTGAGCTTGGAGCGGTGGTCGTCGATATCGGTGGTGGAACGACAGACATCGCCCTATTTGCCGGTGGGAGTGTGAAACACACGGCTGTTTTGGCGGTCGGCGGCAACCATATTACGAATGATTTGGCCTACGGATTAGGCCTATTAGGGCCGGAAGCCGAACTCCTGAAAAAGGCCCAAGGGTGTACATACCGGCCCTTGGTCGATAGCCAACAGACGGTGGAGGTGAAGGGGATGACGGATCGTCATCCACAGACCATTGGGTGTCTGGATTTGTTTGATATTATCGAGCCACGTGTGGAGGAACTTTTTCAGATGGCTCGGCGTGAGGTCATGCAGAGTAGCTATACTAAGGGAACGCCTTCGGGCGTTGTTCTGACGGGCGGCACGGCGCTGCTACAAGGTATTGTTGAATTGGCCCGGGAGGTCTTTCATCTGCCGGTGCGTTGCGGTGTCCCGATTGGTATTGGCGGTTTGGCGGGTTTGGTCGATAACCCGATGTATGCGACTGGCGTTGGGCTGTTGCAATATGGTATCAAACAGCATCCGTACGGTCATCCCCATAAGTTTAGCGACGAGCATCTGTTTGCCAAGATTTATCATCGCATGCGCGATTGGTTCGGGGAATTTCTTGTCTAGTATAGCCGGGCAGAAGTCCTTGAGCGTTTCCAGACGTCGGGTTCCCTTTGGAATCAATAGACGTTACCCTGCCAAACCGGCGGGGTAATTGCGCTACGCAGTACCAGAGGAAGGGGTCAGAGGATGGAAGAAAATCGTATTCAATTTTCTGAAAGTGGGCATATCGGAGCCAATATCAAGGTGTTCGGCCTTGGCGGCGCTGGAGGTAATGCCGTCAATAACATGATTGAAGCGGGCGTTACAGGGGTTGAGTTCATAACGGCAAATACGGACGTGCAGGCTCTGAATTCAACGGTGGCACCGTTGCGCCTGCAGATTGGCGCAGAGTTGACCAAGGGGCTGGGGGCTGGGGCAAATCCCGACATCGGACGGCAGGCGGCTGAAGAGGACCGGGAGCAGTTGGTCAGCGTTTTGAGCGGTGCTGACATGGTGTTCATCACCGCTGGTATGGGGGGCGGTACTGGCACTGGAGCGGCGCCGGTGGTGGCGAATCTTGCTAAGGAGCAAGGCTGTCTGAGCATTGCTGTGGTAACCAAACCATTTGATTTTGAAGGTAGAAAACGTAGGCAGCAAGCCGAGGAGGGCTTACAAGCCTTGCGCGCCAGTGTGGACACGCTGATTACCATTCCGAACCAGCGCCTGTTGCAGGTTGTCGATCGCAATACCTCGTTACGCGATGCGTTTGTCGTCGCTGACGATGTTTTGCGCCAGGCTGTACAGGGCATTGCCGATCTGATCACGATCCCTGGCATTGTGAATCTGGATTTCGCGGATGTCCAGACCGTTATGTGCGGTATGGGCCTGGCGATTATGGGTACGGGATTTGCGCAAGGGGAGAAACGGGCTATGGAAGCCGCGCATCAAGCGACATCCAGTCCCTTATTGGAGGAATCCTCGATTAGTGGCGCGCGCGCCGTGTTGATTAATGTGACAGGTGGTCCGGATATGGGCTTGCACGAGATTAACGATGCCGTTGCCATTATACGCGAATCGGCTCATGAGGATGCTCAAATTATCTTTGGCGCGGTGATTGATGAACGGATGGCGGATGAGCTGAGGATCACCTTGATTGCCACCGGCTTCCAACGGGTAGAGCCGCGAACCGATAGGCCCATGGCCACGCACCCGTGGCAAGCTCGACAGGCACGCCCCGTTTTTGATGTGGACGACGTAGCGGCCGCGGTGTCGGATTTTAAAGATGAAGAAACGGTGCATGCAGCGCCCGCCCAAGAGCCGCGTGGGCGCCGTTTGGATGTTCCCACCTTTGTACGTCGCTTGGTGCGTTAAGGGCGTTTGTGGGGAGTCGTTCACCATGCAGGCGGTTCACAACGGCCGTTTTATCCGGCACACAACGTCTGATGTTGCCTATCTTGAGCCTGTAGCGCTCAGGGCGCACTTACGGCTCCGTTGTGCTTTTACACTACGTTATGCAGGAACGTCCGGGCGTTGTGCCTTGAACTTGAGTTTTGATCGTGGACGACGAGCTGAGGTAGAGGCCAACCGTCAGCATGTTCTGCAGGCCATGGGGTTGGGGGGTACGGTATTGCATGCCGTGCGGCAGGTGCATGGCAACCAGGTGTGTGTTGTGGACGCAGAGGCCGTGCAACGGGGATTGCACGGTGTACAGGCGGATGCCTTGGTGACCACCTTGCCGGCGACGCCGCTTGGTGTTTTGGTGGCGGATTGTCTTCCCATCGTTGTATATGGTTTCGACCCTCCGGTGTTGGCGCTGATTCATGCCGGCCGCATGGGAACCTACCACCGTATCATCTCTCGTGTGCTCAACGTGATACGGGATCAGGTTGGTGCGGCGCCCAATCAACTATATGCCATTTTAGGGCCGGCGATTGGCGCCTGTTGTTACCGCTTGGATGCTAGGGCAGTTAACCCGTTCCAGGCGCGTTTTCTGGATTGGCGGGACTTCTTCACACCTTGCGGTGCACAGCATTGGGTGATGGATTTAACAGCGGCCAACCAAGCCCAGCTCATCGCTGGCGGCATACCGACTACCCACATCGAGGCTGCTAATATCTGTACCGCGTGTCACCAGCAGCAGTTATATTCACACCGCGCGGAAGGCGAAGAAGCCGGGCGCGGCATGGGTATTGCCGCTCTCTTACCTGTTTAAATTCTCTCTCGTCATAAGTCGTACCTCATCGACCGATTTTTGATTGCGGTTTGTAAGTTAACTTGCTATACATGAAATCCTCTCGGTAAATATCCTCGTACAGCCGAGCAGAAGTTCCCGAGGTTTTTCAAGCGTTGTAGCCTTTATAAGCAATAGGCGCTGCTTTGCCAAATCGGCAGGGTAATTGTGGTACGCCGTGCGCGTTGTAACGGGGGGAGTTATGCTTCAGACCGAATCCTATCAAGACGATAAAGTCCTTTCCGTAGCGAAAAATGTGGCGCGTGTGCGAGAGCGTATGCGGCAGGCGGCTGAACGGGTCGGACGTGATCCTGCTGAGGTGCGCTTGGTGGCTGCAGCGAAAACGGTGGATACAGCCCGAATTCGTGCCGCTATTGCCGCTGGTGTTGACATCATCGGAGAGAATTATCTACAGGAGGCGCGCCGTAAGATCGGCCAGCTAGGCGGTGAGGGTGTCGCTTGGCACATGATTGGCGCTTTGCAGCGTAACAAGGTGCGCTACATCTTTGATTTGTTTGACATGGTGCATGCCGTTGATCGTCTGCAATTGGCCCAGGAGATTGACCGCCGCGGCCAACGTCTAGATCGCTGTATGCCGGTGTTGCTGGAAGTGAATATCGGCGGTGAGACGAGTAAAAGCGGTTTTCAGCCTGAGATCTTGCTGCAAGAGGTCGAAAAACTGGCGCCGCTGACCCATATACATATCCAGGGCTTGATGACCATTCCACCGCCGACACCGACGCCGGAGGAGGCCAGACCGTTCTATCAGGCGCTCTGCGACTTGCGTCAGCGCTTGATGCGTGAAGGCTTTGACAAGCATGACTTTTCTGAACTGTCGATGGGCATGACGGCTGACTTTGAAGTCGCTATCGAGGAAGGGGCGACGCTGGTACGGGTTGGTACGGCGATCTTTGGTCCGCGTCCAACACTTCCGCATCATGCGTCTGAATCTAAGGAATCCAGCAATGCTTGACAACTTACGGTTTGCCTTCATCGGCGGCGGTAACATGGCCGAAGCCTTGCTGAAGGGTCTGCTTAGTGGATTGTCGGTTGATCCCAGCCGGATTACAGCGACGGATGTGCTGACTGAACGCCGCCAATACCTCGCAGCGACCTATGGCATTGTGGTGTCGGATGATAATGCGCAGGCGGTGCAAGGGAGCGATGTGGTGGTGTTAGCTGTCAAACCACAGGTGATGTCAGGTGTACTGGCGGGTATTGCGGCGGTTATGACACAAGATAAACTGATTATCTCGATTGCTGCTGGCGTTACCTTACAGACGTTGCAGGATGCACTCGGAGCGGGCAACCGGGTGGTGCGAGTGATGCCCAATACGCCGGCCTTGGTACTGAGTGGGGCGGCGGGGATTTCACCAGGACAAGCGACGACTGCAGAAGACGTAGCCTTGGTTGAGCAGATCTTCAATGCGGTTGGTCGCTCAGTGGTGGTCGGGGATGATATGATGGATGCCGTCACCGGTCTCAGCGGCAGCGGTCCGGCGTTCGTTTTTGCGTTCATTGAAGGCTTGTCGGATGGTGGCGTGCTGGCTGGACTGACGCGTCCGATAGCCACTGTCTTGGCGGCTCAAACGGTTCTGGGCGCTGCTAAAATGGTGCTTGAAACAGGGAAACATCCGGGTGAGTTGAAGGATATGGTAACATCGCCGGCCGGTACCACTATCGCCGGCATGCATGCCCTGGAAAATGGGGGGCTGCGTGGCTTAATGATGGAAGCGGTGCGGCGGGCCACCGAGCGCTCCGCTGCTCTGGGGCGAGGGGAAGATCATTAGTGCTGCGTATCCTGAATTTCTGCAAGTAACCGGCGATGGTGTCTTGTTGCGTATCCGAGTGCAGCCGCGCGCCAGCCGTAACCGCCTTGAGGGTGTGCATGGCGATCAGCTCCGCATCCGCTTGACTGCCCCGCCGGTTGATGGCGCCGCCAACGCCGCCTGTATTGCTTTTCTTGCCAAAAGCTTTGGCGTGCGTCGGGCCCAGGTGCGCATCGAAGCCGGGGCAAAAAGCCGCGATAAACTGATTCATGTTACGGGATTGACGCCTGCGGAAGTGGTTGCCAAGATCTCCTGAACAGACACAAGATTGAGCCGAGTATGGAATCCGTCATCAAAACGATTGAGCTGTTACCGGGCTGTGTGCGTTTGATTGATCAGCGTAAGCTGCCGTTAATCGAAACGTACGTCGACTGTCACACCTACCACGAGGTTGCCGACGCCATTACCACCATGGTGGTACGTGGCGCGCCGGCTATTGGCGTGACTGCCGGCGCCGGCATTGCGCTAGGCGTCGGTCAGATCGCCACAGACGATGCCTTCGCCGAACAGTTCGAAGCCATCTGTACGACGATGGCGCGAACGCGCCCAACAGCGGTCAACCTGTTCTGGGCCATCGAGCGCATGCGTGCCTGTGTGCGTCAACACCAAGATACGCCGCTTGCCCAACTGCAAGGCGCCTTGACGGCTGAAGCGCATCGCCTATTACAGGAAGATATTCAGATTAACCGCCGCATCGGCCAACATGGATTAGCCTTGCTGCCGGAGAATAGTACGATTTTGACCCACTGCAATGCCGGCGCCCTGGCGACTGCCGGTTATGGGACCGCCCTCGGCGTTATTCGGGCGGCGCATTTTGCCGGCCGTCAGGTACAGGTATTAGCTGATGAAACACGGCCGTTTTTACAAGGTGCGCGCCTGACCACCTGGGAGTTACAACGCGACCAGATTCCGGTGACGCTGATCACCGACAATATGGCTGGCTATTTTATGAGTCAGGGGCGGGTGGACCTGGTCATGGTTGGCGCCGATCGGATTGCTGCCAATGGCGATGCGGCAAACAAGATTGGTACCTACAGCCTGGCTATTCTGGCCAAAGAGCATAATATCCCGTTTTATGTCGCGGCGCCGCTCTCTACCATTGACCGGTCGTTGGCCAGCGGGGCTGAGATACCTATTGAACAGCGTCACGGTGATGAGGTTCGTATGGTTGGCGCGCAGCGTATCGCCGCCCCTGAGGTCGAAGTGGAGAACCCTGCTTTTGATGTCACACCGGCGCGCTATATCCGTGGTATTGTTACGGAAGTAGGAACGGCGATGCCACCCACTACTAAGGCAATTGATGCGCTATTTGCCTGAGCCACAACGTTATTTCTTTGCAATCTTTTGTGATTTAGGTTAAGCATTGCGCAACCTAACATTCCTTGCGCAACGGATTTTAAACAGCCCCTCAAGACAGCTTATCCTGCCGGACTTTCTGCGTTGAAGGGTGGGGTGCAAGAAAGCGAAAAGCCGAGTCTAAGAAATGGCTGCTGAGGTGCGTTGTTTTGGCTTGACAGTCACACAGGTTGTTCGCTATAGTCCTGAACGTCCGCGGCATCTGGGCGGGTAGCTCAGCTGGGAGAGCATCGGCCTTACAAGCCGGGGGTCACAGGTTCAAGCCCTGTTCCGCCCATACCGGAGGCAGTGCAAAACGGGGTCGTAGTTCAGTATGGTTAGAACGCCGGCCTGTCACGCCGGAGGTCGCGAGTTCGAATCTCGTCGGCCCCGCTGTTTAAGGGATTGCATGTCATGTGCAATCCCTTAACTTTTTTCTACTCATATGTTCAAGGTGCTGCGGGTGGCTCCCGATCCGTCGGCATGCCGGCCAGATAGCGAAACATCGCCACCGTTCGGTTGATGTAGGAGCGCTTATGATGGGCGACCAGCGGATTTGCGCCACCGCTAGCGCGGAATAGGCTGTAATAGCGCCAAATAGTTGCAGATTCCCGCTCCAACACATACTGCACCTGCAGGTCGGCTGGCTGGAACATCGTGACAAAGAGTAGCCGAACGTGAGATGCGTTTTCCACTTCATAAACGAGCCGATCCGCTTGCCGGGTTAACATATGCAGCCGGTAGACAGCCGTTTCTAATCGATTACTTCCATCTTGCCAGAAGTATAGATCGTTGCCGGGACGTAATTCAGCCGGCGAAAAATCTGCCCGTCGAGAATGTTTGTCCTTTGTGCTGAGGGCATAGGCTTGGTCAATCAGGTTGTTCCATCGCCTCCGAGAGACTGACCAATAGCGAATCGTCGTCAGGTTTGAAACCGCCGCAAGGCGCTGCAGCAGATGTTCTATATTGCCCATGTGTCGAAAGCGCCCCGCGCCTGCCACTAAAAGGCTTGCTTGCCGCGTTGTCCAGCCCATACAGGATGGTGGCGCCCAGATTTTCCGAAGGTCCGCCGCCGTCCACACCTTGACATTAAGCGGTGCGTTAATTGTCGCATAGGCAGGATTGGGGGAGCCGCTACAAGGTAGCATGGGGGTCCGACTGCTTGCTTGTGCGCTCCAAGGTAGACCCAATAGCAGCAGGATGAAAAACAGCGGCAGTTTTGTTGAGATGCTTCTCGGACACAGCGCGCCATAGGTAGAGCTTGAGGTTGGGTTATACATCAATCGATAGACGTCATGAGATGTCTTATCCCTACCAGGAAGAAGCATGTGAAAAGCGTGATCCTCTTGAGACATACTGACAAGAGCATTTTAAAGGGTTATCTTGTCTATGCCAATCCCTTATGTTTTGCTAACTCGGCTCCGACGCCCTATAATGTTCGTTGCGTTTATTTTTATGTCGCGTCCGTGGCATAGGTGATGTTGGGTGAGATAGCGGACTGTTCGATGGCATAATGCACAGGTTGCTCTGATCAGATGCCTTCTTATTC
>JAPULM010000423.1 GCA_027294925.1 bacterium | reverse complement strand
AAAAGGTTAGGGAATCATCACCTACTGCTCCAGCGGTGAATGAAGGGCACTGGCATGAAGTTCAAGAGTTGAGCGATGAAGTCTTCCCTCTCATTGATAGGCTATGACTGCAACCTATGACCGTTACCTTTCCCCCTTTTGCCTTCTCCATTCCCGCCAGCAACGCCCCAGCTTTGCGCTCCGCGTCAATCTTGAATCCAGCGGCGCGCCGTTACGCAGGCGTTATGACCTGGCAAAACCTTAAATTCTAACCTATAGTTCGCGCAAATTCCTTCTAACCTATTGAAATTGCTAGATGAGAGTTTTGCAAAATCAGTTTTAAGCCTCTTGCATCCCATTGGTTTGAAAGGGCTTATAAAAACTACCGAATCGTCGGCTCTAAGCTATGCAAAACTAGAGAAAACTAGAAATTCAGCGGCTATGGACAGCATCGGGCAATGGCAAATTATGGTAACAGCCGGGTAAGTCACAATGGGGTGGCATTAAGGTTGCCTTTCGTGTTTAACGGCTACGAGGCCCTTATGGCAAATTTCACAGGTTTCACACCTAAAAAAAGAGACGCGTACGCAGTTCCACTCTACGGGCGCCCGTCGACAGTGCTAATACCGCAAGGGTGTAGAGGTGCGGGTTAGCGCTTACTTTACAGGCCTTTAACAGCCGGCGCCGTTCGTCGTCTGACAAGAATCGAACGCGCGGCTTATTAACGAGCAGCACGGGATTGGTGTCGGTCCATTGCCATTCACGTATGGCAGTTGTGAAGACGTGAGAGAGAGCGAGAAGATACTGCTTAACGGTCGCTGCCTTGAAGGGTTTCCCGAGCAGGTCACGTTGATCAGCCACAATTGGCGGCGTTACGTCACAAAGCCGCAAATGGCCGATTTGTTCCGTCCACCAGGAGAGTTGCGGTGTCTGGGCGTTTATGGTGTTTTTGGTTTTATGGGATAAGACCGTTTCGCGGTAGCGTTCGATCGTTTCGCCCAACGTGTGGCGCTTGGCGGCCGTACCTGGGAAGTGACGCCCTTCCCGGATATCCGACGCCGTCCGCTGTGCCCACCGCTTGGCATCCGTCAACCTTTGAAATGTCTCGCTCTGAGTACGATGTCCTTTCATCCGGACCTGTACGTGATAAACGGTACTATCATCGGCATTCGTGCGTGTCCGAATTGTTGCCATCTGCCGTCCTTTTTTTTGCAACTGTGCCGCTAGTGTGCCATCAGATGATGACTGTCAGGCAACAGTATGCAAAACAACAACAATACAAGGCAACACGCATTATCGCTACTAATTCAGCCTCTGCCCTCAGAGGGTAGGTTGTCAGCCTGCTCTCTACCTGCCCCTTTCCTTGCCGCTTCCCAGCCCTGGGCGCCAATCAAGGGGACAAACGCTACACTTCCTAAATCTTCCTGGTGATACGTTACGTCGTCCTTGCGGGTTAGACGGATGAGTTGTTGATGACTTGGGTCTACTTCCACCGGCATAACCAGGCGGCCACCAATGCCAAGCTGGGCTTTTAATGCCTCCGGAACGCTGGGCCCGCTAGCGGCAACCACGATGCCGTCGTACAGAGCATGCTCGGGCCAGCCGAGTGTGCCGTTGGCGTATTGTACGTGGACGTTGAGGTAACCAAGAGCCTGCAAACGCTGGCGGGCGCAAGTCGCGAGTTTTTCGATTCGCTCAACCGTATACGTCCGCTTGACAATACAACTTAGAATGGCAGCTGCATAGCCTGAACCTGTGCCGACTTCCAGCACCCGGTCTGAGGCCGACAGCCTGAGGGCCTCGGTCATCCGGGCAACGATGTAAGGTTGTGAAATCGTCTGCTCTTCGCCGATTGGTAGTGGCCTATCCTCATAGGCTGCGTCTGCGTATTCGGGGATGACAAATGCTTCGCGTGGCACGGTGAGCATTGCATTCAATACCGCTGGGTCGCGCATGCCTCGCGATACGACCTGCGTCTCGACCATGAGGTGACGTGCTTCAGCGTAAGCATCTGTTGGCATCGTTTACCTCCTCCGGGTTTTATGAAGATGAGAAATTGTTTTCAATCCGCCTTTTTCACGGGGCACCAGACTCAACCTGTAGAACGAAGCACCGGACATATATTTTAGCATGTTTTCAGTGTTCCTTCTCTCCTGGCGGGAGAAGGTTTGGATGAGGGGGAGGACAAATGGTTCAAACCTTACCGAAGCGTTGCAGGAACTGACGTTCCGCTTCGGCCGTGCCAATGAGGATCATTTCAGCTTCGGCGGATAGAGGTAAAGCCGGATCCGGATTAATGTGTAAACCGTCAGCTTCTTGTAGTGCGACGACCGTGCAGCCGGTGACTTGACGGATGGCCGTTTCATAGATGGTTTTGCCGACCAGGGTGGAGGGGAGTGAAACCTTAAACACATTCAGACCCTCGGTGACCATGAGAACATCGCTACGCTGCAAGAGGTTAAAGATGGCATTGGCCCCCATCGAGGCATAAGACATGACAAAATCGGCGCCGGCACGATGCAGTGTGGGAATGTTTTTTTCTAAGGTGGCGCGGCTGATGATCTGGATGTCGGGCCGTAAGTGCCGGCAGTAGATGGTGAGATAGATATTGATGTCGTCGTCGTGGGTGGTGATGACAACAGTGGGGGCCTGCATGATTCCAGCCGTTTCCAACACTTTTCGCTTGGCGGCATCGCCAAGGATATATTTGCCGGCATGCTGAATGCGGTCCGGTGACTGCTCAACGATGCGATAATCCACGTTGCGCTGCGTCAAGGCGCGACCCGTTGCCCGGCCGACACGGCCACCGCCGAGAATCACCACCGGTATTTCCGACACATTGTACATGCCGAATTGGGCATCGTATTTTTGCAGCTGAGGTTGGGATCCGGCCAGCACCAATACGGTGTGCGAACCGAGCAAGGTTTCTGGCCCAGCGGCGGCAAAATGGCCACGCTCCCATACGCCAACCAGACTAATACCAACCTGTTCTCGTAATCGACTCTGACGCAGGGTGGTGCCAACCAGCGGGGTCCCGGCGGCAGTTGCCTCGGCAATATACAGCTGGTCAAAACGCCCGATAACATGGGTGACGGCATCGCCGCCGCTGACCCGGCGGGCCAGAGATTGGCCTAACATGTTGCAAGCCGCAACACATGCGAACAGCCGGCCAAGCGCAAAATGTCAACTGAAGCCTCGTCGCTACCGGTTGCAATGATCTGCACGCTTTCAGTTATGTCACGCACGGTGAAGGCCACGTTGGCGTTTACCGCATTTCTGGCGGTGACGACGACGAGGGCGGCTTTTCCCACCTGAACCTTGAGAAAGGTTGATGGGTTATCGATTTCTCCCAGCACCACCTTAAGACCCAGATCATGCAGATGTAATGCCTCTGAGAGATCGGCCGCGAGCAACACATAAGGATAGCCATATTGGGTTAGGCGATTGATTAATGCTCTGGAGACCGGGTCATCCTGGGTCAGAATGACATGTCCACTGATGTCCTTGGGGAGTTCGCGTGGCACGCGGGCGGCGGACTGCCCTTCAATGAACAATAATGGAAGGAAAATAAGCAGAGAGACGACCCCAGAGGCCAGAACAAGCATGGTAAAGATGCGTCCGGCATCACTGGTAAAGGTAATATCGCCAAGGCCCAAGGTCGACATGACGGTTAGGGTCCAATAGAATCCGGCCACCCAACTAAACTCTCGCCCCTCGCGGGCCATGAAGAAATGAAACAGGACGTTCGACAGCATAACAAATATGAGCAGAACGAGGAAAAAGCGCTGTAACAGAATCACATTGCGCCGACTGCTGAAATTGTGTCGAATATAAGCGAGCAGATCAGAAAAAAGCTTCACGGTTTTCGCCTTAAGTTTCTGTAATGATGACCGACAGGCGTTATAACCCGGCTACCATTTCCCGCCAAGATGTAGCTCCGCTACATGCCACCTCAACGCTGCCACCTCAACGCTGCCCCGTCAAGCCGGAAGGGATATAAGGCAACCTTGCGGGTAAAATGGTGTCGAGATAAACCTGATGACCAGCGGTAGCCTTTTGCTATTGAATCGATTATGATAAAAACGTTGTTAGAAATACCCTTACTACATCGGTGCAACGATGTAGTAAGGCTTGTCTATATCAAATGATAGTGGATGAGAAAGGAAGCGCTATGACGGTACAAGAACTGGTGATGAGATTCCCCGAGATTTCCCCGGATTTACATGATGCGTCCTGGCTAGTGGAATTTGCCGATGCCTTTGGGGACTTGCTCCAAGCGGCGCAAAACCCCTCCAACTGCTCGGCCGAATACGAAGCCGGACACCACTATTACCTCAAACTGATTGGTCCTTTGAAACTCTATATGTATGGGCTATCTAGTCACGAAAAGGTGCAGGGGCAAGTCCAGGAACTGTTGAACAGCTATCACGCAGATGCCGCCGGTTTCGCAACGAGCCTCCTACCATCTGACACGCCTGCCTAGGGTTGTACACCACTAAGACCCCGCCAAACTGGCGGGGTGAGCACGTTGATTGCAAAGGGAAACCAATCGATGATCATTTGGGACGCCCACTCCTATGGGTAGAGGGCGTTGTCTAAAATCTAGAAACTTATTTGACGGACCACTAAGTGCTGCTGTTCGCTACATCGATAATCGTTATCAGGCCCGTACCATCGGCCCCCGGGCGTTCAATGATTTGATCGCCTGCTTGCAGATCAAATAATGAATTTTGACCATCGGATTCGAAACGTACTGTACCGTTAGAGGTCATGGTATAGACCGTGGCATGTTCTTGCACCAGGACATTGGGGGACACATCTCCTGGACTTTCGATCTCGATGATGAAGCTATCTGTCGTTATGATAAACGTTCTAACCCTTTGGTTTTCATTAGAAAATATTTGAGCCTCGGCATCTCCGTCCGTATGTATCAAATCCCATAGAGCGCTGCCGATATTACAACCACTTAATGTGACACTCAAGAAGATCGCTATCAACATCGCCGTGATGACCCTCCCGAGTTGCAGCCTGGCCGATTGAGGAAGCCGTTGGCAGCGCTGCTGACGGAATCGTTTTATTTTGGCATGGGACGGTGAGAGGCAGGCTTGTTGCTGAGTCATAGTTTGCTCCAATGCTCTAGGGGGTAAAAAGCCGTTTATTATAACGCTAACACATTCTTCCTGCTACAGCTGGGTAGAAATTCCCGAGCGTTTTCTAACGTCGGATAGCCTTTAGAATCAGCCGACCCTGCCTCGACGCGGCGGGGTAATTGCGGGCCGCAGTGCTAGGCTCTTAACGTTACACATGATATCATAGGTTGTCGTCGTATGGTGTGACGGTGCATAAGAGAAACGTTTTGTTGAAGGAGATTTGAGGGGTGTCAAAGCAATTGGAATTGAGCATCGTGGATCAATCGCCTGTCCGTCAAGGGGGATCGGCGGCTGATGCTCTGCGTGAAACCATTCGCTTGGCAGTTGAAGCGGAACGGCTTGGTTATAAACGGTTTTGGGTGGCTGAACACCATAATGTGGGAAATTACGCCAGTACCAGTCCTGAAATCTTAGTAGGGCAAATTGCTGCGCATACACGCACCATTCGAGTCGGTAGTGGTGGTGTGATGCTATCGCATTATAGCGCTTTCAAGGTAGCTGAAAATTTTCGTTTGCTTGAAACACTCTATCCGGGCCGCATTGATTTGGGAATTGGGCGCGCACCCGGTAGCGATCAACTAACCGCGGCTGCCTTGGCATACCCGGGACATGTTCGCGACATCCGGTTTTTTCCGGAGCAGGTGCGTGATGTGATCGGGTATCTAGCTGACGAGTTAGACCCTCAGCATCCATTCGCTAAGTTGCATGCGGGCCCTGGCAAGGCAAGCATGCCCGAGGCGTGGCTACTCGGCTCTAGATCTGAGTCTGCTCATCTAGCTGCAACGTTAGGACTTCCCTTTAGTTATGCGCATTTTTTTGGCCTAGGCGTTGAAGATGGTCCAATGATTGTCGACAGTTACCGGCGTCAATTTGAGCCGTCTGAGTTTTTGGCGGA
>JAPULM010000422.1 GCA_027294925.1 bacterium | reverse complement strand
TGGTTGTCGTGAGCCGGCGGGTAAGAGGCCGGCTCGGACTGGATCGGTACATTTTGGTGACTGGAGGGCTGGTGTGGCTCGCCTCGATTGTCCAGACGTTGGCCGATCATGGAGACAACCCGCGCTTTCTGATACCCTTACAAACGTTTGTTTTCTATGTCGTAGGGAGTTGGATGTGGGAGTGGCGAAAGACGATCAGATCCGGTTGAAAAGCTCGCTAAGTTCATCGCTTCCATGGCTTGGAGGCGGCTTGGTTGGTGGCCTGGTGCTGGCATTACTCGATCCTGTGGACCGGTCCGTAACCAGCGTGCCAGCCTACTTGATCTTGGCACTTTTCGGCGCGCTTGCCCTCTGGGCCGTATGGCGTTGGCTAGGAGCACCACGGGCCTTGGTGGCGGCCGTGATTGCGGCAGTAGTGCTTCGATTGTTCTTGGGGCTCGCACTTAGCCGGGGCTTGCCGAGTCTGGGCTACCCAGATTCCAAGTCCCACCAAGCAGGCTACTTCTACCTTGACGCTTTTCGTCGAGATCTCGCATCTTGGAACCTTGCTCGGTCGAGTACCCCACTAACGGCGGCATTCACAGAACGGGTCGAAACCGATCAATACGGTGGACTGTTATTCATCAGCGGTCTCGTCTACCGTACGCTCAGCCCTACGATCCATCGCCCGATGCTGGTGGGGAGCCTCGGCGCAATAACTGGAGGCTTGGCAGTTCTCTTTACATGGGGCTTCACTACAACGGCGTTCGGCTCCCGCTCGGCCTCGCTGGCCGCCTGGGGGATGGCGCTTTATCCAGAGGCGGTTCTGCTGGGTGCCTCACATATGCGCGAGCCCTTCCTAATCGCATTCTTTGCCGCAGCGCTTTATGGTTATGCCCTTGTTCGAGCCGGTAGATTGCGCGATGGCCTAGTAGCGGTGGCGATCTTCTTAGCCTTGAGTGCATTGATATCGCCTCCATACACTCTCATATTCGCATTCGTACTCATCGTGGCTTGGATTTGGGAGGGGTATGCTAAGCGTATCGGCGGCTTCCGGCTAGTGGTGCTGCTTTCGGTCGTCGGACTATTGACGCTCGCGCTTACAGCAGGGGCCTGGAGCCAGATTGGGCAGGCGCCGCAGGGGAGCCTAATGGATCTACTCGACTGGTGGGTAACGACGGGTGCTCGTTACGAGCTGGCCAAGTTGGAGCAGTCTTCGGGATGGGTCCAGAAGCTTTTTGATCAAACGCCAGAGTGGGCGCACCTACCAATGGCCACCGGAAATGGCCTCGTCCAGCCATTCTTGCCCGCTACCTTGATGGACACTACCGGGGCGGCGTTGTCAAGCGTCATTGGGATCTGGCGGTCTCTAGGCTGGTTTGTGCTGCTTCCATTCTTGCTCTACGCTCCTTTTGCAGCCTTCAGAGCGAAGGGTTGGCGGAGCCTTCAGTTCTATTTGTCGGTCGTCGTTTGGGTTACGGCACTGGCGGCTTCTTTCCGCCTGGCTGGCGACCAGTGGGACAACCCGCGGGCGCGGGCTGTTTTCCTTGCAGCTCAAGTTTCAATCGCCGGCTGGACCTGGGTCCACGCACGAGGTAGTGCAAGTCCGTGGCTGAAAAGGATTGCAATCCTGGTAGGCGCGGGGACTTTATCCTTCCTGAGTTGGTATGCTGGGCGTTACCAGGGCTTTCCCAGACTGTCCCTTTACGCGACTTCGGCCGGCTACCTCGCGTTTGCCATCCTGTTTTTGGTCGGAGCCTTGCTTATGGACCGGAAACGAAGGGGTGACTTGACGGCCGGTCAGCCTTAGTTATAATTCATCCTTTGAATATTGATCGACTCCCCGATTCGATTTGAGGAGATGTATGTGCTCAAAGCGCTAATAACTGGAATTACAGGCCAAGACGGTTCATATTTGGCAGAGTTCCTCCTGGCAAAAGGCTACGAAATTCACGGCCTTATTCGTAAATCCAGCACTTTCAATACAGGGCGAATCGACCATATCTACCAGGATCCGCATGAGCCTGGGGCACGCCTGTTCATGCATTACGGTGATCTCTCTAATGGGGAACAACTCACATACCTGATCTACAACGTGCAGCCGGATGAGATTTACCACATGGGTGCTCAGTCTCACGTCAAGGTAAGCTTTGACATGCCAGAGTACACGGGCGAAGTGACCGGAATTGGCACGACCCGAATCCTTGATGCAGTGAGGCGAAGTGGCATTCAGACTCGCTTTTATCAGGCGTCTTCCAGCGAAATGTTCGGGGATGCGCCCCCTCCGCAGAACGAGGACACTCCCTTCCGACCAAGAAGCCCCTACGCGATCGCCAAAGTGTATGCCTACTGGATGGCGGCCAACTATCGAGAGGGCTACGGGTTGTTCATTGTAAACGGCATCCTGTTTAACCATGAGAGCCCGCGCAGGGGCGCGACATTCCTTTCCCGCAAAGTCACGCGAGCCGTCGCCCGGATCACGGCTGGCTTGCAAGATAAGGTCTATCTGGGCAATCTAGACGCCCGACGAGACTATGGCTACACGCCGGAATACGTTGAGGTCATGTGGGCGATGCTGCAGCAGGAGCGTCCCGATGACTATGCAATAGGCACAGGTGTTGCCCCCACCATTCAGCAGTTTGTGGAGGAGGCATTCTCCTACGCGGACATGGATTGGCAACAATACGTCGAGATCGATGCTCGCTATTTCCGTCCGACGGAGGTGGATATCCTGCAGGCCGATTCCAGAAAGGCGAAACGACTGCTAGGATGGGAGCCCAAGGTTACCTATGAGGAGTTGGTGCGAATCATGGTGGACGCCGACATGGAGGCAGTGGGCGTTGAGCCGGTCGGCGAGGGCTTGGAGATTCTACAAAATCGGTTTGATAACTGGCACCGGTGGGAAACGTCGGTTACAGCTGTCCTTAAGAATGCAGGAAACGGCGTCGACTAGCGAGTCCTCTATACCTCGGTGAACTGACTGCCAAGCCGTATTGAATATTGTCTGAGTGATTTGGGCCGGTACCTTCTTTCGATAGACTTCTCACCCGCACAAGACACTCGCAGCACGGCCCAACGTTCAATCCGCGAGATCTCGCTCTAAGACACCAATCGCAAGGCGCCCGCCATCTATCCCATGTCTCTGTCGATCGCCTCCATATTCAAAGATTCCATTAGCTGAGGAGCAAGATCTGCTCATAAGACTAAAGGAAATCCCGTTGCTCGCTGAACTGTTTGCTCTACTGGGCGCGAGTGCATACGCTCTGCACTCGTGGATCCACGCGCACGGCCAGGCGTCAGGAATAGATGAAGGGTTGTACCTATATAAGGGTTTCCTGTATTCCAGCGGAATCTACCGCCCCTTTCAGGACTTTTGTCCCTGTACGAATCACATGCCCTTGTCGTTTCTG
>JAPULM010000421.1 GCA_027294925.1 bacterium | reverse complement strand
TGATTGCCCCTCCCAGTGTGGCGACCACCTCGTCCCCAATTGTGGGTTCTTCGACTTTGATCACATCGGCTCCCATATCGCCCAGATTCATGGTGCAAAATGGGCCAGCCAATGTTTTCGATAAGTCCAATATCCTCAGTTCTGCAAGGGGTCCAGTCATATCAATCTCCTATTGTCAGGCTCTGGTTAAAACATGAAGTTGGGGGGCGTGCATTATACACTGCCTGCAATGGTTGTTCGCGAAGGCTGTTAGGAGGTGGATCACGCGGCAGCATAAAGCAAGTCGATCAGGGCACAGACGTGCGAGACATGGCGGAGGTCGTGGATGACTTGCAGACTGGCTTCAACTTATATGAAGCCAGTCAATCTCAGTAAAGCTCTGTATCGGCCGTTGTAATAAGCTCCAACTGTTCGTGCAAATCCTGGATCAGCTCTTGCCAGTAACGGTCTGTTCCGTAGTCGGGAAACGCATGCGGGAAAGCAGGATCGCGAAGGCGTTTGCCAATCCAGGTGGCAAAGTGGATCATGCGCAGCGTTCTTAGCGGCTCGATTAGCCTTATGGTCGAGTGGTCGAAGGATCCCATCTGTTCGTATCCTTCCAGTAGGACCCGGCGTTGCCGAAGGGTGTCATCGTCGCGCCCGGGAAGGAGTAACCAAATATCTTGTACCGGAGGCCCGATGACCATGTCATCGAAGTCGACGAGAAAAGGTCCACTAGAGCCCCACAGCAAGTTGCCATTGTGACAGTCGCCATGAATGCGTTGATAGGGGGCTTTCTCAAACCAGGGGGAGATGATGTCAACGATGCGCCTAACGAGTTCCTCATACGGCCTGGCTAAATGGCTAGGGATGATTTCCTCAGCAAGACATACCTGAAGGTTGTTGAGGCCGTATGAGCTTGGCGTCAGCCGGGTACGGTGTTGGACCTGGCGGACGGCGCCGACATTATGAAGACGGGCCAGCAGGCGGCCTATCTGGGCCAACTGAGCATGGTCCAGTTCGTGTATGGCGCGCCCACCGATCTTGGGAAAAAGGCAGAACCAGATACCCGTTTCTACACTTTGTCGCAACGTCGAGCCGTCAGGAAACGGAATGGGAGCGACGGCAGGTATTTCGTCCTCGACGAGGTCAGCAAGGAACTGGTGTTCTTCTAAAATCTGTTCAGGCGTCCAGCGCCCAGGGCGATAAAACTTGGCAATGCGAAAACGCTCACTGGGCGTTTGCAGCATCGACGGATCATCGACCTCAATTTCTACCTCATAGACACGGTTCTCAAGGCTATTGAGCGGCAGCACCCGACCGCTGCATCGAATCCCGGCAGCCTCAACCGCATCCAGAATCTTATCAGGCGTCAAAGCAAAGAAAAACTGTGTTTCCTTTCCCCATACTTGACTATAGGTGGTGGATTGCTTTTGCGTCATAAACCTCTGTCCGTACAATATGGGGGTCGTTGTGCAGCGAGGCAGTGACACGGAGGTGTTGCCTCAAAGCTGCAAGGGGTGCGGCAATTAGCGAATGTTTTTCACTGTAACATAGAGGCTCAGTATGGTGCAATGGGCGAGACCCGTTTCCTGTTGCCGATCGTTGCAAGTCAACGCCTGATTCACTTGCTAAGGAATTCATCCGACAAGATATCGAGTTGTAAAGAGTCATTACTTTACAATGTAGAAGGCAGGCAAAGGCTGGGTTAGTGGCCAATGATATCTCTTGAATATGAAGGGCAGGCGAGATATGAAGAGAACCTTACCAAGAATGTCCTACCGGTTGAGTTAGAACCCAATACGGAATATATTGTTTGGATTAACTCCAGCAGTTTTAAGAATTTTAAGGACAAGGCAGGGAATCCCAGTGAGCCGTATAGACTTGCCTTTAAAACCCGATCATCAACGTTCCTGATGTTCTGCTAGGCGGGTTCTGCATCAGGCGGAACCGCTGTCAGGATCACAAGACTGCCGATTGCCACGACAATGGCGAAAAATAAAAAAGCGGCGAGATAGCCGCCGGTATAATCAAACACTGCGCCCGCCGCAATCGGGCCTATCGCCTGTCCGCCAATTTGTATTGGCAGTGTGGCGCCGCGGATGGCGCCCAGATGGAGGCGGCCATAGTAGTCGGCCCATGCCAGGCGCAGCAGCAGGTGTAATCCGCTAACGCCGATGCCGAGGAAGCTGGCTGATATCGCACCATTTAAAACCGAGGCGGAGAAGGCTGTCCCTGCGGCGCCCATGGCGACGAAAAATCCGGCTAAGGCCAAGGCCCAGCGGACCGGAATGTCACGTGTGAGACCCGACCACATGAACCCTGCCGGCGCTTGGACGAAGGCAAAGACACTGGCCATAATCGCTGCCGATGGCCCGTACAACCCGTTGTTGATGTAGTGTGAGACATGGTGCAAGCTAACGCCGGCTTGCGCCATAAAACCGACGGCCGAGAAACCGCCCAGAACCCAGAATGCACGGGTTTTCAGCGCCTGCTGCAGGGTATAATGACGCTCTGCCTCGACCGCTTCAGTTACGGCCGTGGCGAAACGCGGTGAAGGCCCGGGCGCCGTTGTTGCCGCATATGACGGGGCAGGGTCGAGTTCCAGGCCCATGTCTTCGGGACGGCGTACCATAAAGAGTAGGGCGGGCATGATGCCGGCCGCAAGCGTATAAAGCCCGAGCGTGGTCCACGCCACTCGCCAGCCGGAAACGGTGATGAGCCATTGAGCTGCCATGGGCATCAGTGCTAGTCCGATGCCCTGAGACATCCCGAATAAGGCCAGCACCATGGCGCGCCGCCGTAGAAACCAGTTGCTTATGGCTGTCGATGTGGCCAGCTCCAGTGGACTGGCAAAGACCATGCGACCCGGCACGTACAAGGCATAGAAGCCCCAGGCATGCCGAATGACCGCCAGGCCCATTGCACATATGCCGGCTACTGCTGAGGTAGCGCCGATCATCACGCCGGCGCCGTATTTGTCCACCAGGCGGCCAACGTATGGTGAGATAAAAACGGCACAGATGCCGCCCAGACTTACGGCGCCGGCGAATAAGCCGCGCGACCAGCCAAAGGCTTCCGTCATCGGAACGACAAAGACTGATAGCACCGCTACCGACATGAGGGGGCGAGAGGTGCAGCTGGTGCTCACCACAATTGAAAAGACGACCCATCCGTAATAGAACGGTAGGCGCTGCGCGAGGCGCATATGGCGTGAGGTGTCCATCTCGTTTCCGTTTGTGAGCCAACCCGCAACGCAGATCCGGGTTACTACCATAACATATTTAAGTGAGGTGATCTTGGGCGCCTATCAAGCAGGCAATATTCTGCTTGCACACAGCGACATCTGTGGCAGTCTTACCATGAGTTGCTATTGTCTTGGTGCAGCGGTTGCCGTTGTAGGAGGGTCGCGTCAACGGAGGCGGATATATTATTGCTGCCGCGGCTCTCCTGCTCTTGGTGTGGTAATGGCCATGCCGGACGCGCTGCTGCTTTTGTTGGTCGCGCCGTGCTGACGGTTGCCCTACGGCATACAGCGTCGTAAAGGATGTTGATGACACGCGTCTATCCGCCTGCTTTTTGATGGAACAGTGGCAGGATCTCTTGTCCCATCAGCTCAAGCTGCGCCATCGATTCATCGCCAGGGCATAGTGGGCGCATCACAAATTTTGAGGCACCGGCCTCGACGTATTGCTGAATGACATCGGCGATTTTCTGGCTTGAACCGATGGCGCTGAATTCGGTGAAGGGCGCATCCGAACGGCGTCGAGTCACATAGGGCTCAGCCTTGGTGATGGCCTGCTGCTCATCGCCGTCCGTCAGGTAGTACCCTAGCAGGACCCCAATGTGATCGTCTTCGATGGTTCGGTTATACTTATCTGCGGTTGCAAACACGATTTCCCTGCCGACGCGTATATTTTCCGGGGTGGCGCGGGAGACCAGCCAGCCATCCCCAACCCGCCCAACCCCTCGAGCCGCTGCCGCGCTATGGCCACCAATCCAGATCGGCGGCGACGGTTGGAAAACCGGCTTAGGCGTGATGCTGACGTCATGGCAGGTAAAGAACTCACCCTCATGCGTCACACAATCTTCTTCCCACAGCCGCCGCATCAGCACGATGGCTTCGTCGGTACGGCGGGCGCGATCCGATTTTGGCACCCCGCAGGCTTCGTATTCTGTCGGATCTTCCTGTCCCAATCCAACCGCAGGGAAGCAACGGCCTTGCGATAAATAATCTAACGTAGCGAGTTGTTTGGCGAGGACGACCGGATTGCGTAGCGGCAGGGCCAGAACGCTAGTGCCGAATTTCATGCGATCCGAATAAGCCGCTACCATCGACAGCGCCACAATTGGCTCCAGGCTGAACTGGTGACTGACAATCCGGTCACTAAGCCAGATGGAGTCATACCCGTACTGATCCCCGACTTCGACAAGACGGCGCAGAAAGTTGGGATTGTCGCCGCCTTGGCCAAATGCACCTGGTACATATCCGATTGCTACCGACATCATGCTCCCCTTATGGCTGGCTGTTTTGCTTGTCAGCATCTAATAACACGTTGGGTCTTTGTACGCATGGTATTTATTTTCTATTCATTCTAAACTGGATCCCTTCGTAGGTCACGACTCTATTTACGACGTCGTGCATGGTTATCTTGAGATTGAATAGTGGTTTGGAGAACAACCTCATGTTTAATCGTGATCCTGGTGATGATTTGCCGGATGTGCGAGACGGGCTTACGCGTGGTGAACGCATTGTCCTGTTTTGTCTCAACGAACTTCAGCAAGAGCGTGACGGCCGGGATGTGCCAACCGGGATGTTGTACGGTAGTGTCGTTGAGTATATTGATATGAGCGTCGATGAAATGCAGCGTATTTTGGTACGCCTGATCGGGGATAAACGGGGGCGCTAGGTCTTGTACTTCCCCTACCCCGCCGGTGCGACGACTCCCCGTGTCGTATTAACGCACTTTTTTAGTTGTGCTGCCCGTCACGACCATTAAGTTTTCCCTCACCTTTACCGAAATGGGGCGTGAGCACAAACAACACCCGGTATATTTTCATCAGGCGCAGCCAGCGCTGACGATGGGATTTCCATGCATCCCCCAACAATCCCGCCAGCTATTTCGTCAACTAAACGTTTTTTTTCGATTACCTATTCATTACGATCGGTAAATGGCCATACCCTCGAATTGACGCCAACTGGCGAAGGATTTTGCCTCTTGGGGAGTGTCTTTGCTCTACTTGCCCTGCTGGCATGGGGCATTGTCTGGTACACTGGGCTATTGGCTCAACACCTGCCCATCATGAGTCTTGCTATGTCTACCATTCCGACCACCATACTGGTGTCTTATCTGGTGCTGCGAATGCTGTGTGGGCGAGTTCGTTTTGATAATCGCACTCGGACGGTGCGCATGAAACCATATCGACATCAGGGCTGGGACCAATGGACTTTTGATGACTTTTTGGTCGTGCAAGTTACATCCTTCGGAGAAGATAAAGTGCTGGCAGGTGCTGGTAGGAAACAGGCCTATCAAGTCAATTTGACGTATCGCTTGGCGAGCGGGGAGGTGGCCAAATTCCCCTTGCTGAGCGGCAATCGAAAATTTTTTTTGCGCAAGCGCGCCAAGCGACTGGCGGAATTTATGGGGGTACCGTTAATTTCGGAGACGGCAACGTAGTGCCGCGTCGTACGTCGCCCCTGGCTGTTTGGTAGGCCGTCTTTCGAGGCTCTAAATACACTCGCAAATGGTGCGGTGCGGTTCTCTCATCTAGCGCGCCAACAAAACACTAGGGTCAAGCAGAGAACCAGTGCAGCAAATCCTTGCCACAGGACCGCATGACACGATGAAGGCATCGCACCGAGTAGACCGGCACCAAAGTGTCCACTGAAAATATTTAGCGTTGCCCGCATAAGTACAGAAATGCATGACATGTTCCCGTTCCTTCCGTCGCCTCCTGTGGGGCATCTGGTGCACGCGTGAGGGAGTGACACTGGAGTTACATGTCAGGGGGGCTCGTCACCTAAAACTGTACTTCCAATGCGCCCCACAAAATTGCGTGGCGCATCATCCGCAAAATGTAGAGCCGACAGGCCGTAGGCGTTGCGCGTGCCGGCTCTAATATTCTGCTAATGGCAGTTAAAACCCCGCTTGGCCGGCAGGACGGGTGTTATCGCCCGTGTCGGCTTGTGCATGGGTTTCAGCATGTTCAATGTTGGCCTGCGCTTCGCGTTGCAGGACAACGATTTGTTCTTGCGCGTTCGCGACTTTGGGATGTCCAGGGCCAAAGGCCTTTTCGAACATTGCTAAGGCGTGTTTGTATAGCATTTCGGCTTCGGCATGCCGACCCTGCTCATGATAGAAGTCTGCTTGCCGAGTCATCACCGTTGCGAGGTCAGGATGCTCTGCCCCAAGCACATTTTCTAGCAGCTCTGTCGAACGGCTGTAGAATTCTTCTGCTGTTTCAACATTGCCCATAGAGCGGTGCAAATTGGCGATATGACTCATACGCATGGCCACGCGGGGGTGGTGTTCGCCCAGGGCGTTTCGATCAATGGCCATGGCCCGGTTGAAATGGGCTTCCGAATTTACAAACTGCCCTTGATCGTGGGATAAACGAGCCAAGTGGGTGAGGTCGGTAGCCATCCGAGGGTGGGTTTTGCCAAAAACGTTCTCGTCGATTTGCATGGCCTGTGCGAACATTGCTTCTGCTTCACTATAGCGGCCTTGCGCCCGGTAGAGTTCGCCGAGATGGTTCAGCGTGGCAGACATGCCAGCATGTTGACCCTCTGCAATATGCTGTTCAATTTGCATGGCGCGCATGAACATAGGCTCTGCTGCGTCGAGGCGGTTCTGGGTGTGATACAACGATCCCAGGTTATTCAGATCGGTGGCAACATGGTGGTGGTTGGCGCCTAGCGTGTACTCATCAATCCGTAGGGCACGCATGAACAGCGACTCCGCTTCGACGAACCGTCCTTGGGTGTGATACAAGCGGCCCATATGGTTCAAGTCCGCCGATACGCGAGGATGTCCAGCCTGCATTGACTCTCGCATGGTTTCCAGCGCCCGGCCTTCAAGAAAATTTGCCTTGGCGATTTTGCCTTGAGCGCGGTAGCGATCAGCTAGTTTGCTGAAGTTTGTCGCCAATCCCACTTTCTTACCATCCCACTCGTTTTCGTCGATCGTCAAGGCGCGGGTAAAAAGTGATTCTGATTGGCTATAGCGGCCTTGGGTGTGATACAGCTCGGCAACATGAATGAGGTCTTTTGCAACTTGAGAATGACGTTTTCCCCAGATTTGTTTGTCAAGCGATAGGGCGCGCATGAACAGCCCTTCGGCGTTGCCATATTGACCCGTTGTATGATAAAGCTTGCCCAAATCGTTCAAGCTTATTGCTAGACGTGCATCTTGTGGCCCAAAAATTTCGCCTTCCTGTAGAGCGGCCAGGAAAAGTTTTTCTGCCTCTGCATAGCGTCCTGCATCAAATGCCCGATTGCCACCATCCGTATAGGCTTGCCACATGGCGCCTGGTTGGATAATAGCGATCCCGGGTTCTGCCACCGTTTGCTGGGCGGCCTCGGGCAATCCGATCTGTGCCGATAGACCTATGGCGCAGGCCATGCCAATTAACCACATGCGTGTGGGTGCAATCATGTATCGATCCCTTTCTAGTTTCTTAAAGCATCCATGCTTAAGTCAAGCCTAAGCTCTAAATATTGTTTGGCTAATCAGTAGGGTATATTTTTTAATCCAAACGATGTTTCTGCCTGTATAAAGTATCTATCTATACAATGAAAGATGTCAAACAATGATTTATTATAAATAATAGTAGAATTATTTCTTAATTAAAATATTTCTGATTCTCTGCCTTTGGCTCATGCGGAACCTGATGACGAAACAAGGCCTTCCTGCACCGCTACCGGGTCGGGAGAGGAGAAGCGTAGTGGGGGTGAGACGCAGATCTCATGCCAAAATACAACCATTTGAATTATATCCAGTTATTAGGTATTATTGGTCAAGGATGGGGCGATTTGCTTTCGTTATGTTGATCATTGTTGACCCAATCGCCTCGGAACTATTGGGATAAAACAGAGCTTGCTGTGGCGCATTTGCCTTCATGCATGATACGAAAGGAATGGACTGATGGATGTCAGAGCCCAGGTGGCGCAGGCGTGCAATATCCTCTCGATGGAAGGGCATATTGATACCATATACGGTCATGTAACCGCACGTATTGAGGGTACGGAGCACATTTGGATGAAACCTCATACCCTTGGCTTAGAAGAGGTTCGGACACATGACGTGCTTACCCTTGATTTAGATGGCAATCAGTTGGCGGGTGAATTACCGCGGCACTCAGAATTTCCGATTCATACCGAGATTTATCGTCGCCGCTCCGACGTGCAGTGCGTGATTCATACCCACCCCCCCTATGCCACGGCGTTTTCGGCTGTCGATGTGCCCCTGCGTCCAGTTAATCATGAAGGGACGCTATTTGCCCCGACGCTGCCGCGTTTCGTGCAAACCTCTGATTTGATTGTTAGCCAGGAATTGGGGCAAGCGCTTGCTGAAGCGCTTGCTGGGTACAATGCGCTCCTGTTGAAAAATCACGGTATTGTGGTGGTGGGGGCATCGGTTGAGGAAGCTTGTGTAAGCGCCATTCTGTTGGAAAAGGCAGCGCGTATGCAACTCCTGGCCGAGCAGTATGGTGAGATCGAGTGGACCTGCGAAGCAGAGGCATTGGAAAAGAAACAGCGTATTTATCATCCCGAGGCATTCAAGCTGATGTGGGCTTATTTCCTCCGTAAGTTGAGGCGCTCCGGCGCCCTGTCGTAGTTTTGTCTTCTGGTCAAAAATGTTAAAGGCGTAGCTTAATCGACGACTATATTTTCCGCTTGGCTGATGACTGGCGTGTGTCGAAACCATCCCAGTCTTGTTCTGATATCAAGGACTAAACTAAATAAAGTCGGAACGACAAAGAGGGTGAAAATCGTTGACACACTCAAACCGCCAATCACCACACTGCCCAGACCTCGGTAGAGTTCCGAACCTGCTCCACTGAACAACACCAATGGTAGCATGCCGCAGACACTGGTGATGGCACTCATCATAATGGGACGTATTCGGGTTCGCACCGATTCTTGGATTGCCTGGCGGGCTTCGAGGCCCTCATGGCGCATGAAGTTCAGTGCCTGATGGACAATGAGAATGGCATTGTTGACCACCACGCCAATGAGAATGACAAAGCCTAACATGGTGAGAATATCAAGCGGCTGCGGGCTGAGTAGGTGGTTAACCAGAAATAGACCAAGAAAGCCGCCGATGGCAGCAAGCGGTACGCTAAACATAATGACGAAGGGGTAGAGAAAGCTTTCAAATAGAGCCGCCATTAACAAAAATGTGATAATTAAGGCCAGCAACAGGTTGCCTTGTAAGGCCAGCCGAGTGGTGGTGAGTTTGTCTGCGGTGCCGGCCAGTTTGATCCTATCGGCTGGTCCTAAGCGGCCCTGTTGCCGCAACGGGGCAACAATATCCTGTTCGATGCGGCGCATCGCGGTTTGTAGTGCAATATCCGCGGGTGGGGTCACGCGG
Source organism: bacterium (assembly GCA_027294925.1). The sequence goes on along the minus strand of JAPULM010000421.1, from coordinate 3,101 downwards.
ATGGTAATTGCGCGTTGCCGTTCAATGTGATTGATCTGTTCCGGGCCATTGACCAGTTGCACGTGCGCCAATGAACCTAATGTCACCAGTTGCCCGGTGACCGTGTTAAGGGATAAATGCTCGACATCTTGCGTGCGCTGCGTAAAATGTGCAGCGCTACGTAAAATCAGGTCAATTTTACGGCCCTCATATTGATACTCGCTCACTTTGACCCCATCAATCATGGCGCGTACGATGTATCCTAAATCACTACCTGTCATCTGCAACTCGGCCATGCGGTTGCGATCAGGGATGATCTGAATCTCGGGATTGCCCAAGTCAAGACTGGGTATGGGTCGGACTTGTGAGCCCGGTATGTGTTGGCGTGATGCCATAAAGATGTTAAGGCCATTTTGTACCAGCTTGGCAAGATCAGGTCCGGTGATTTCGATATCAATGGAGCGGCCTTCACCTAGGTTGCGCTGAAATAAGCTGGCTTGGACGACAATAGGAATCATACCAGGAATTTTCCCTAGAGCTTGCTGAATCACCGGTCTAAGCGCTTTTATTTTTTCGGGATCACGCGCCACTACACCCATAAACACCTGGCGGCCGCGGGCAACAAAAAAGAAATTGCGAATTAAAGGTCCATTCAGTTGGGCGGCTTCAGGCGTGTCTGGTTGGGCCTCCCAGTATGGGCGGAGGTCTCGCTCGATGGCGCGCCCGATGGCCTGGTATTCTTCCAGATTGTAGCCGGGAGGGGGTAATAGAATGCCCAATAAGAGATTACGATTGCCTTCCGGTAGATATTCCGTGTCAGGTGCCAAAAGGAAGGCGCCGCCCAGGGACACAACGGTCAAGATGAGAACGACTGACAGGCGCCGTAAGACGGAGCCGCAGAGCCAGTAGACGAAAGCAGCCACGCGATCCACCAGGCTGGTCGCGGCCTGGACGATTGCTGCTGGACGGCTATCGGCTTGCCGCCTCCGCCCTTCCCCACTGATACGGAGAATGCGGGTCGCTAGGCTTGGAATAACCGTAATGGAAATCACCAGACTCAAGGCCACGGCGACACTAATCGCAATGGCAATGTCGCGGAACAACTGTCCGGCCTCATCTTGAATGAACACGACCGGTAAAAACACGGCAATGGTCGTTAGCGTACTAGCCAAGACGGCGCCCCAAACTTCGACTGTACCGTCGTAAGCGGCCTGTGAACGGGATTTGCCTAACTGTCGGTGGCGGTAGATGTTTTCAAGCACAACAATGGCGTTGTCAACCAGCATACCGATGGCGAAGGCCAGACCGGCAAGACTAATGACATTGAGGTTACGGCCTAATAGCGACATGCCTAGAAAGGTGCCGACAGCGCTGATTGGAATCGCCAGGCCGACAATTAAAGTACTACTAAGGCTACGTAGAAAGACGAGCAGAACGACGAGAGCCAGACCGCCGCCAACAACGATATTGGATTGCACCAGCGCAATGGCGCTGTCGATATATTCAGTTGCGTCATAGACTTGGGTTAGCGTTAAGCCGCGCTCTACGACGATACTGGCGTTCAGCTCGTCTACCGCCTTACGAATACCACGCATAGTTTCAATGATATTAGAACCCGTCGCACGTAGGGCATTGATGGCGATTGCCGGATGGCCATTTTGCCGCACGACGTACGCGGCATCACTGTAATCCAAGCGGACATCGGCAACATCTTTGACATAAACCGGCATGCCTCGGTCATAGGTGATTACGACGCGTTCAACATCTTCCGGTGTCTGAAATTCCGGCACGGTGCGAATCACATAGCGGCGCTTGCCTTCTTCAAAGTCGCCGGCGCTGATGTTCTGGTTCTCACGTGCAAGAACGGCCGCCAGTTGTGGGATGGTAATGCCACGCGCTGCTAGGGCGTGCGGATCAATCTGAACGCGAAGTTCCCGATCCTGGCCGCCGAAGATGTTACTCGAGGCGACGCCTTGAACACGCTCGAGGCGAGGTTTAATAAAATCTTCGGTGAAATCCCGCAGGTGATAGATATTGACCGGGTTATCTGCTTTGGGGCGAAGGACGAGCCAGGCGATGGCGTTGGCGCGGATGTCGACATTGCTAATGACAGGACGGTCCGCCTCAGCCGGATATTCTGCAACTTGATTTAATTTGTTCGATACTTTGAGCAGGGCCGCGTCAATATCTGTCCCTACTTCGAATTCTAAAATAACCGATCCTACGCCATCTTTACTTTCGCTCGTCATGCGAATCAGTTGATCAAGACTTTTGAGCTGATCTTCTTGCTCGTCGACAATTTCGCTTTCGACTTCCTGCGGGCTGGCGCCGCGCCAGGTTGTCTCTACGGTAATGCGGGGACGATCCACGGTAGGGGTGAGTTGAATAGGGATACGATAAAAACCAATCAAGCCAAACAGGGTGATTAATAGCACGCCAACGGTGACGCTAACCGGCTTACGAATAGAGGTTGCAACCAATTGCATAGACGAAGGGACTCCCGTACGAAGCTCAAGAAAAAGGCGTGTCTCAACGCTAAGGTAGCATAGCATGCACCAATCAAATGGGCAATTTTAGATGTAAAGGAAAAAGAAACGCCGTTTTCACGCTGTCCTCCCGGCTACTGCTCCTCGCCCGCGGCGATGGCTGCGTGTAGGGAAAGCATTGGGATCATCCCCGTTTGCCCTGCCGCTCCAATGGCGGCGTGCTGCTACGCGTCAGAATCAGCACCGGAAGCATACCAATCCCCACAATGGTCAGCGCCGGAAGCGCTGCCAGTTCCCAGAACGATTCGGAAGTGAGCTGCCATACCCTGACCGCCAACGTCTCGTAGCCAAAGGGCCGTAGCAGAAGGGTGGCCGGCATCTCCTTCATCACGTCGACAAACACCAGAATAGTGGCACTGGTCAGACCGGCACGTATCAACGGCAGGTGAATGCGCCGCAGCAATCGCCCGGAACCGGCGCCAAGGGAGCGCCCGGCCATGTCCATGCTCGGTGTGATCTTGACCAGGCTCGCCTCAACCGTCTGGCAACATACCGCCAGGAAGCGAACCAGGTAGGCGAAGACCAGCCCGACCATCGAACCCGTCAGCAGAAGGCCGCTAGAGATTCCCCAGGTGG
>JAPULM010000420.1 GCA_027294925.1 bacterium | reverse complement strand
TTCTCAATGTGGCATGGTATAGCCCATAGCATGGACATCTTGAAGCGTTTAAACGGCCATATTTTGTGCCGCGGCGCATCTTCAGATATGATACCAGGGAGTCAACATCATGACCACAGAGCAGGTCATCGACATTTTGTGGAGTTCAATTCAGGCCGGTGACCATTTTCCGCAGGCATTACAGGGCAAGCTCACGCTGGACGATGCCTATCGCGTGCAACTGGGCATCTTAGCGCGGCGGGTGGCGTCGGGTGAACGGCAGTCGGGCTGGAAAGTCGCCATGTCCGGCGAGGCGCTGCGCCAGGCCAGAGGGCTGGATGAACCGGTCTTTGCCTATCTGCTGGAAAGCGGCCACTACACCAGCGGCCAAACCTTGAACTACCGTGATATCCTTAATCCGGCGATTGAATCCGAATTGTGTATCACGGTAGGGCGACGTCTGCAGGGGCCTGGTGTGACGCGGCAACAGGCGCTCGACGCGGTGTCGAAGCTTGAGCCGGCCTTTGAGCTGGTTTCGCTGCGCGGCAATATGGCGGCTGACATGGCGCTCGGCCTGGCGGATGGCGTTGCCCAGTGGGGATATGTGACCGGTGACGCCATTTCCCCGTACCCTAAAGAGCTGGTATTGGCCGATGTCACCGCCGAGATCAGGCGCAGCGGTGACGTGGAAGCACAAGTGCGCAGCGCCGATGTGCTGGATGATCAACTGGATTCCGTCGCCTGGCTGGCCAATGCACTGGCGCGCTATGATCTTGCGCTGGAAGCTGGACATTGCGTAATGACGGGCTCGTTTACTCGGCCTATCTCGATTAACCAGGGCGACCAATGGCACACGCAGTTTTCCTCGGTTGGCAGGGTGACGGCCAGCTTTGTTTAAAGGTAATCTAAGGCTTTTGTATCTTTATTTCCGGCTGCCTGACTGATCGTGTGTCGACGTGTCGGGCGACTCCCTTCCTCAGCCGCGCTCGCTTCAGCCACGTCTCGAGCTGATCTGCGGCGCTTATTTTAATAGCCATAGCCGAGCGTTCCAATTCTGACCAAATAGCCATTTTCAAAGCGCAACAGGTGCATCAAGCGATGGGGGCCAAAATTGTAAATCCACTCTTCGACAGCAATAGATATGACGATTCCACCGAGCGTGGTGTGATGCTTGCGATGCCCGTAATGCCTGGGGAGGACGTCATAGGCCATCCAAGCCTCAATGGAGACGGGGTCGCCACATTTACGCACCACTTCAATTTTGGGGTCTTTTTTGGAAATCAGTTTCGTCCCACAGCGCAACGCATATGCCGTACCAACGTGTAAAACCAAGGCGCATACGAGTCCTATCAGTACCTTGCCCATAATGGCCTCTTTTGCTTACGTTTTGTTCGCTTACCCAAACGTGTTTTGGATGTCCCTCAAGGCGGCTCGGTCATGCTCGTATCACTGCATCATCCGCCGGTTCCTGTCAGGTTGTCGGCAGAAGAAAAGCCGCCTCGAGTATAGTTCCCCGACAGACAAAAATGGTTCAGTTAAACGGTACGGTATTAAGAGCTCTAAGCAGGATGGCTCTTGCAGTATAAACCGCCCCTCCTTGCCAACCTGCGTCGCAGGAATCTTACTCTTGTGGGTCAAGTTAACTCAGGTGTGCTAGCGTAACATACGGGGTATGGACCTCAGCCAAGGTACTGCTCAACCCAGTGACACGTCTAATAGCGACAGGATGCCTTCTAGTAGACCGTTTTGTAAATACGTTATAAGTTATTTTGGCCTTTGCCCCACCGGAACGGTCGTGTTTAGGCGGGTTTGGCTTTACGAAACGGCACACGGAACTTATCATGAACATACAAAACGCTGTACTAGGCTAACGCCATCGACCGTATCAACCGGGGTACAAGGGAGGCAGGAGAAACATGGCACGGCTGACCAAACAAGAGGTGCTGACTAAGGCTGAGGAACTCAAAAACTGGGGCAAGTGGGGACCCGATGACGAGCTTGGCGTCCTCAATTACATTATGCCGGAGGACATCGTGAACGCCGCCAAGCTGGTCAAAAAAGGCAAAGTCTTCCGGCTTGGTCTCAACCTCGACGAGAACGGTCCGCAGCGGGGCTATTTTGGTGGCCGCTGGAACCCGTTACACCAGATGCTGGCGACTGGCACTGACGCCATTGCTGGCAGGCAGGACGTCACACCGGCTCTGCGTTACGCGGATGATGCCATCAATTTGCCGACCCAGGCCGCCACCCAGTGGGATGCGTTGTCGCACGTCTTTCTTGCGGACAAGATGTGGAACGGCTATGGTGCCGAACTCGTCGACAGCCGCGGTGCCCATAAGAACGGCATCGAAAAGTTCGCCGATAAGATGGTAGGCCGGGGTGTGTTGCTCGATGTGGCGCGTTACAAGGGTGTCGAGTATCTCGAGGACGGTTACCCAATTAGCAACCACGACCTAGACCAGACGGCCGCAACACAAGGGGTCGAGGTGCGGCGTGGCGACTTCGTAATCGTGCGTACCGGGCAAATGGAGGATCGCCTGCAGAAGGGCGATTGGGGTGGCTATGGGGGCGGCGATGCACCTGGGCTCGCCTTCGAGACTGTCGACTGGATTCACGCCAAGCAGATTGCCGCCATCTGCAGCGATACCTGGGGTATCGAGGTGCGGCCGAACGCCACCGGACCGGACGTCTTCCAGCCCTGGCACTGGGTCACGATTCCGGCGATCGGCATTGTGCACGGCGAGATTTTCTATGTCAAGGAACTCGCCGAGGACTGTGCTGCCGATGTCGTGTACGAATTCTTTTTCTGCGCGCCGCCGCTAGTGATTACCCGTGGCACGGGCTCTCCGATCAACCCGCAAGCCATCAAGTAGAAGTCGGATGGATCAGTGACGGAAGCAACGAGAGTCAAAGTCTGGCTAGGCTCATTTGCTGCGGCGTGTGGCTGCCATCTCGGGAGCCGGTTGTGCTACATAGCACATGGGGGAATCCCCTCTGTCGCCAAAACAGAGGGGATCGATAAAATGATATGAAACGGGCGTTACTACCGGGTTGTCATGGCCTCTCGGGTCATCTCGGTAAGCTGACTCTGCTGTACCAGCATGGGTCTCAAGGTGATCTCGGTACGCCGGTTCTGGATACGTCCGTCTTCGGTATTATTCGACGCGATGGGTTGGGTTTCGCCTTTCCAATCGACACGGATCTGATGCGCGGCAATCCCCTGCGTCAACAGGAAATCACGCACTGCTTCGGCGCGTTGTCGGGACAGGTACAGGTTATAATCCGCCGACGCCACCGAGTCGGTATGACCGATGAGTTCGACCTGATAGCTTGTCGTCTCGCGCAACTGTTGCACCAGGCTTGCCAGGTGTTCTTCGGCAGAGGGGTGGAGGGACGCTTTTTTATAGCCGAACAAAACCGCGCTGTGGAGGATTTGGCGGCTGATCACCTGCATGGTCGTACTAACGGTGTCGCTACCGCCACGACCATCACTCACCCGCAAGTGCACCGTATAATTGTCCACCTTGGCGTACTGGTGGGTGATGGTCGGAAAGGTTGAAGATGTGGTCTCACCATCGCCGAAATCCCAGTGATAGGTCAACGTATCGGCATCTTGATCCGACGAACCGGAGGCATCGAACGATACCGTGGTGTTGACGTCACTCTCGGATGGAGCTAGCAGGCGGGCCATGGGTTGCTGGTTGGCAGGGGGTAGGGAGGGCGGTTCGGGGTCAGGCTGCAGCGACGCTTCGATGGCCCTCGCACTCAGAGCGTCAGCATCGATCATGATGTGTTGTGCCATCTCCAGAGCCTGTTTCTCGTCTCCGGTGTGAAACGTGCTACGCGCCGCTTGATAGCGTTGCTCTAAATCGGTAAGCTCGACAGGATAATGCTTGGACGCACCTGCCTGGCGCGACGCGTTGATCGCGTCGTTCGCATCGAGCAAGGCGGTGAGCGCCGGCGAGTCTTCATGCGAAAAAATTCCCCGTACTGTCGAGCATCCAGTCGCCAGGAAGCCTACCGTGCCGAGCACAATGAGATATACCCACCAGCGTAGGGCATGCCGTAACAACATGTGTGATCCTCCTTTGTCAAAACCTACCAACAAGTGAAAAACCCTTATCTTTCAGTGTTCCCCGTGATAGCCGACTTTGTCAAGGGAATTGTTGTAGAAGGCCGTTGCACTGCTACGGCGTGTGTTGGCCATCGATAGGTCAACCTGTCCGGATATCTATCCTTTTTTGCAAGCCTTCCTCTTCGCATCCATTTCGTTGATGGATACGGCCAGGTCGTTGGCCCGTACATAGTCGGTATGACTGGCGTGCGGGTTGAGGAACGTCGCCTCGATGTCGGCCATCACCTGGTGCCACGGGCGGCCGAGGTCGGGGATGCTGTCGTCCCAGCCGACAGCGCCCCAGGCAAAGTTGAGCCATGTCGCCAATACCTGTTCCATTGCTTGCCCCTGTATGGTCGTCTCCGACGTGTCTTCGGGTTGCAGCAGCAGCCATGCATCGGTCCTTGTTGAGGCGGCAAGCACTTCTGAGAAAACATCGCTGGCGGTGTTGATGAGCGACAGATAGGACTGCAGCGATAGATGGTCAACCTGGGGTTTTCGGGTCTCCGGATTGAACTGATGCTGCCAAAAGCCGATAGTCATGACGCAGTCTTGCTTATCGGTAATCAAGGTCGGTATCGTGGCGGAGGTCGGCGGTTGCCCACTATCACCATCGTCGTCGGAGAGCTGCACCGATAGGATGTAGCTACCCGCTGCTGCATAGGTGTGGCTGACCGTGTCGGTGGCGCTGAAGGGTGCGACGGCGCCTCGGTTTGCCGGGGGCCTGCCGTCAGCCGTGCTGCCGTTATTATAATGGGTGTTTTGGAGAACGACGCCATCCCCCCAAGTCCAGGTGAAAGTGAGATCGTCGGAGCCGATATCCGTACCGGTTGCGCTGCGCGTCTGGCTAGCGTTTGCCTGACTGATAAAAAATGACGGCCCGTCTGCTGTCAGGGCAACCGAGTCGGTGGTGTCGAGTGTTGTTGTCGGTGAGATATTTTTGACGATGACGTCCAACGTGTCACAGCCGCTCGCGGTGTCCTTGTCCGTCACGCAGATCGTCACGCTAAAGAAGCCGTCGTCGTCATACAGATGCGTGCCGCTAATCGACCCCGAGCTGCCAGCGGCGCTAAGTGTCCCGTCTTCGACGCTGCCGTCGCCCCAGTTGATGGT
>JAPULM010000042.1 GCA_027294925.1 bacterium | reverse complement strand
ATACGGCCGCCGCCGACTTTGCGCATTTCCGGTATTACAGAGCGTATCAAGCGTACCGCAGCCCAAACTTTTAAGTCGAAATCCGACGACCAGTCGTCATCGCTGACCAATTCAAAATGTTTGGCCATGGATACACCGGCGTTGTTGACCAGGATGTCAATGCGGCCGAAGTTGTCCAGCGCTGCTTGCACCGCCCGATCGATGGTATCCGACTCCGTCACATCACCGGCGACAGCCAACACCGTGCCACCCGTTGCGTTGCGGATGTCTTGTGCCGCTGCTTCTAGTACGTCCGCGCGTCGCGCCACAATGATGGGCCGAGCACCTTCCTCTGCCATGCGCTGCGCTGCCGCTTTACCAATGCCTTCGCTGCCACCGGTGATGATAGCAACTTTGTCGGTCAGACCTAAATCCATGCCTGTGTCTCCTGTTTAAGTATTCCGTTGCAAAAATGGCGGCCCATTATAGCGCGATCTTCATCGCTAGCCAATGTTAGGCGGCGATTGATGGATATACTTGTATACCGGTTTGGACTTGCATCCCAACGCATAACGCTGTACACACGATGTGTTATGCAATAGTCAGAGTTCTCTTTCTATGCTTGCTACACAATACAATGGCCAAGCAAGATTCATTGTGTGGTCAGCGTAACCCGTAAGTTGACCACGATGTTGTCGCAGATAGATGTTGTTGCACATAAAAGGAGGTGGCGATGTCCGGTTTGACAGGGAAAGTGGCATTGATTACCGGCGCCGGGGGAATGAAGGGGGTGGGACGCGCGACGGCATTGAAGCTGGCCTCGCCGGGAGGTATTTCATGGGAGGGAAACGATGACAGGACAACATGTGATATCGGCTGATTCCCATGTGCAGGAACCCCCCGATCTCTACGACCGCCTGCCCAAAGCGATGCGTGATCGTGCGCCGCGCCGGGTCGAGCGTGACGGCAAGACTTATATCCTGGTGGATGGCCGTAAACCACGTCGTATCGATCTTGCCGAGTCTAGAGCAACCGAGGATGATCAGCATCGTGAGTTCCGCAATGATCCAACTGGTGGACGCGATCTCGATTTGCGTCTAAATGATTTGGCGCGTGATGGTGTCGTGGCGGAAGTCATTTATCCCAATCAATCGCTGGGGCTTTATATGTCGCCCGAGCCTGCCTATCAGATGGCGGTAGCCAGCGCCTATAACGACTGGGCCATTGAGCATTTTCGTCCGCACCGGGAGCGCTTTGCGCCGGTTGGTATCTTGCCTGTCTCTAACCTTCATGCGGCGGTAGTGGAGGTCGAGCGTATGGCTAAGCTTGGTTATCGTTCGGTCAAGGTGCCGATTACCCATCGTGCCCTGCCCTACAACCGGCCTGAATACGAGCCGCTGTGGGCAGCGATTGCGGCCAGCGGTCTGGTGCTCGCTTTTCATGCCTTTACCAATAGTGAGGACGAATACCCCGATGATTGGGGTGAAGAAGAGGGCTATGGCGGGGCGCTCGATTTTATGGCGATGCGTATGGCGGACGGCCAAAGTCCAGTGTCGCAGATCATCTCGGGCGGTGTCTGTGACCGCTATCCGGAGCTCAAATTTGTCATCGTCGAATGCGGTGCCGGCTGGCTCGCCTGGCTGCTCTACGTCCTGGACGAGCAGGCTGAGAAGAAGCACATGTGGATTCAACCCAAGCTGTCGTTGCGGCCCAGCGAGTTTTTTGCTCGACAGGGATTCATCACCTTCACCGATGATCCGATTGCCCTACATAATATTTCATTTACTGGCGCCGATTGCTTGCTGTGGGGCAGCGATTACCCGCACGATGAGGGTTCGTTTCCGCACTCGCAAGCGGTGATCGAGCGGACCTTTGCGAGCCTCACGGACGACGACAAGGGCAAGATCGTCTGGGATAATGCGCGGCGGCTCTATGGCTTTGACGTCATAGAATAGTGCATTGGTGGTAAGAGGGGGAAGCTTAGGAGGGGAGGATTTGCACACCATAAACGTAACCCTACCAAACTGGCAGGGTCACTGTGGTACGCATACTAGTCTTGATAAATCATCCACTCGAGCAGGTTGTCATCCGGATCTCGGGCGTACAGACTGAGGGACGGAACCGTACCGCGTCCGCGTCCACCAGCGCGGGGCGCCGGACCGCTGATGACTTCTACCCCGGCGTCGGCCAGCATTTTCTGGCATGCTTCTACTGTTCCATCATAAACAAAGCAGATGTCGGTACAGCCCGGCACGGCAGTTGGGCCGCGTAGCGAGGCGGTGAACCCCTCGGGATGCACATTGATTTTCGACTCGCCGACTTGAATCGAAAAGATCGGTACTTCGCCGGCGCGCCATTTTTCCTCATTATTGATGGGGAATCCAAGACGTTTATAAAACGCCATCAAACCTTCCGCATTAGCGGTGGGCATGGCAATATGATCAATACCGACGGTTGGCATGATGTGCTCCTTAAATAACACGACGGTCTTGTTCGCTTTTTGCTACTTAATGCGAGTGAGACGCCGGCGCTTGCAGGAAAGACGTCATGTAGCGCATCTACCGCAAAACGGTCAAATAAATGCTTAAGCATACTGTATCACACCTCCCTCGCCGGGTCTAGCTTAGCGCTTCAGAGGTAACACCCTGCACAGGTTTACATACAGATTGCACAGAAATCCAGGCAGTGTATGTTGGGTTGCCTGCTCAGCAAATTTCTACAAGTCCTTAGGTTTCATAGTGTTTCTGCTTCTTTTAAGGCTGGCACGTCTCTTGCCCTGGCAGTTCCTCATACGAAGTAAAACCCTTTTACCCTTATGGAGACAGAAGCATGCGTAGATTTGGTGTATTGGTTTTCATTACAGGTGTGATAGGCGTCATCTTGCTATCCCAGGCTTGGGCCGGTCAGACTAAGCGCGTTTGGGTTGGCAAGCTCAATATTAACACGGCGTCACAGCAGGATTTACAACTGCTACCGGGGATCGGTGAAGCCAGGGCCTACAATATCGTACGATTTAGAGAGCAGATTGCTGGTTTTAAGGCGGTTGCCGATCTGCAGCGGGTGCCGGAGGTAAGTGCAAGGCTTTTTGCCCGTGTGCAGGGTTACTTGTCAATGAGTGGCGACAATGATCTCAAGGTGTTAGTCGATCTCAACAGCGCATCGCAATCTGCTCTGCAACGATTGCCGAACATATCCCGTAAACAGGCGCAGGCGATTATTGCGTTCCGTGAGCGCCATGAGGGTTTCAAGCGAGTTGAAGACCTGTTGTTGATTGGTGCAATGGACGCGCAGCGTTTTGATGCGATGCGGGAATGGGTTACGGTTCTGCCGCTGCCGTAATCCGATGGCGCTTCGTCGTCTGCTTGAGAAGCTGACCCGCAACTTGCTAAAATAAACTAGGTTCAAATAGTCTCGATGTCCACTTGCGGGTTTTACTATGTCCCCTTTCCAATGGATAACTGCTTATCTAGCTATATTAGCGTTTGGTGCACCGTCGATCATTATCGCGTTGGCGGGTGGCGAGGCCTGGCCATTCCTCGATTACCGTATGTACGCCGAAGCAAAATTGACGCCGGAGGTTGATTGGCTGGACCTGGTGGGCCGCACTAAGGATGGGCGGCTATTTCCTCTTGACGACGAGCAATATATTGTGCCTTTTGCATACAGCGAGCTGCTGCGGGCGCTCTACTCGCTGGACGTTTCCGGCCAGGTCGATGCTTCGCCGGCCCGTCGTGCGTTGATCGGGCTACTCGTTGCCTACGAGATGCAACGCCGTGCGGGTGAGCATGATGGTCCGCCGCTGAGGGCGCTGGAGGTGTATCGGGTGGGCTGGATGGCCTGGCCTGGCGCCAACAACTATGCAACGCCCGCTTGGCGGACCCTGTTGCAGTCTGTTTCCTTGCCAGAGTCCTTCCAATGAACGCCCTCTCAGTTGCCTGGAAGCGGTTCTGGTTCACGCCGTCCGCCCCGCAAATGCTTGGCTTGTGCCGGGCGTTGTTTTTTGCTTCGTTCTACCTGCTTTACCTCGCACGCGAAAACTTGCGCTGGTATGCGCTATTTCCGGACGGTTTTTTTCAGCCTCGCAGTTTTTTTGTCTGGTTGTCGTTCGCGCCACCAGGCTGGGCGACGCTAGACGGACTCGTCACCACATTTGAGCTATGCGTGATGCTCGCAGCGTTGGGCCTTCTGACCCGAATGGCGACTGCCGTGAGCTTCGTGCTAGGTCTCTATGTCATCGGGATTCAGTTTAACTATGGCTACTTGCACTGGGCGCATGCTATCGTACCGCTCGTCATGGGTGTTCTCGCCTTTGCTCCCTGTGCTGATGCATGGTCACTCGATGCGCTGATTTGGAAGTACAGACGGCGGCAAAGGGCGCCTGCGGGTGGGCAATATCACTGGCCGGTGCAGCTGGTGCGGGTGATCTTCGTGACCGTTTTTTTTGCTGCCGGCCTGTCGAAGTTGCGTGCTGCCGGCTTGTCGTGGGTGATGTCCGATACACTCAGGCATTACATACTTGAAAATCAGTATGTGTTTCATGCCGACGCCATTCACGCCTGGAGCCGTCCGCTGGTCGAGTGGCTGGTCGGTTATCCGGTTTTGTGTCGCATTTTGGCTGGCCTGACGCTTGTTTTGGAATTGAGCGCCCCGCTGGCGCTCGTTTCACCTGCTGCGCGGTTGTTGTTGATTCCAGCCTTATTCCTGTTTCAGGTCGGCAACGCCCTACTTTTATACCAGGATTTCTTTTTTGCCTACCTGGGTCTGTATGCGTTCTGGGTGCCGTGGGGCAGGATGTTTCCTGCTGTCACACCGGGAGGTTAGCCGTTCGTCCTCCTATGCCAAAATTCATCTGGATGGGGACAGATTTAAATCTGTCCCCGCAACGTTTTTGCATAGGCGAGACAGAAGAGCGTTTTTGAGCGTGTCTTTACACGGGCTCAACCCACTTGTCATGGGCTTTGATGAGTTCGACGAGTCGCTCGTCGGCTTCAGTAGCGGGGATATTACGCGCAACACATTCTTTACCGACGTATAGACTGATTTTGCCGGGTCCAGCGCCGACGTAGCCGAAATCGGCGTCGGCCATTTCGCCCGGGCCGTTAACGATACAGCCCATAATGGCGATCTTGATGTCTTTGAGGTGCGACATGCGGGACTTGATACGCTCGGTGGTCGTTTGCAGGTCAAACAGGGTACGACCACAGGAGGGACACGAGATGAATTCGGTCTTTGACATGCGTAGTCGTGCCGCTTGCAATATATTGTAACTCAAACGAATGGCATCTCGAGGCGAGAGATCGCTGTCGATCTGCAGACTATCCCCTAATCCGTCACTGAGCAGCGCACCTAGCCCGACTGACGACTGGAATAGCGTCTCTTGACGTCCTTTCAGCACAGGTGATTTCAGATGTAATGGTGCGGCAAGACCCTCTTGGTCGAGTTGTGCAGCGAGAAAACGATAGGCGTAAATGGGCTGTTTGGTGTCAAGTGAAAACACCAAGGCATGCGGGTATGTGGTCTGTGATTGTTGGCCTAGACGACAGGCTGTTTGGGCAATGCCTTCAAGCGTGGCGCCGTGTACGGCGCGTAGGAATTGCGGGATTGTGTCGAGGGACAGCATCCATTCAATGACTGCATCATCTTTCTGCGCTGCAGCGATAATCTGCTGGACTTGCTCGTGCCAGGCCGATTCAGACAGGTTTGGATCGGGAGCCGTGATGATTTTGGCGACGCCGGCGGTAATGCGGATTTCCCCCTCAGCCTGCCCCTCTCCCTCAAGGAGACGAGGGGATTCTAGGTAAAGCGAGGCCGGCAGATATAAGGCCAGAGGGGCGTTGAGGCCGTCATTTTGCATCCGTTTGCCGATTTGGGCAAAGGCCTCCAAATCGGCAGCTGATGTTGCGTGTAGCCTGACAACCTCACCCACCGGGGCATTGGCCTGTGCCGGTGTGATCAGATCTCGAATTTGATTGATGGTGCTGTCGATATCGGCGAGGGGAACCGTAGTCGCCAGTTCGACACGAACCGGTTGCGCACCGCCAACCCCGACCTTGCCGATTGAGAGTTCTGTACTGTTGCGTCGTTTGTACGCATAGGGATGGCGATTTTCGATCGGCGTCGATAGGGTCGATGTGCGCAGGCGTATGGGCAACGACTGGACGTCTTTTGGGGTTGTTCGACGGTCGTTGTAGGGTTTAACGAGCGCCATGGCGGCAGGAATTTCGTGCACCGAATCCTCGGTGAGTGATACCCGAATGGTGTCGCCAATACCATCTGCTAAGAGGGCACCGATGCCGATGGCCGACTTGACACGGCCTTCTTCGCCATCACCAGCCTCGGTGACACCTAAATGCAAAGGGTAGTCCATGCCCAATTCATTCATGCGGGCGACGAGTAGACGATAAGCTTGCATCATCACCAATGGATTGGAGGCTTTCATCGACAGCACGATGTCGTGGTAATCGTAGTGCCGGCAGATGCGTACAAACTCCAGAGCCGACGCCACCATACCCTCCGGCGTGTCACCAAAGCGATTCATGATGCGATCGGACAACGACCCGTGATTGGTCCCAATGCGCATTGCCACACCGTATTGTTTCGCCTTGAGCACTAGGGGTTTGAAGCGCTGCTCAATACGTTCAAGTTCAGCCTCATACTCACGATCGGTATATTCCCGTACGGCGAACTTCTTTTTATCCACATAATTGCCGGGGTTGATGCGAACTTTTTCGACATATTCCACCGCTTTCAAGGCAGCATTCGGGGTGAAGTGAATATCGGCGATCAACGGTACGTGAACGCCGCGTTGATGGAGTTCCGCCTTGATATGGCGTAAGTTTTCTGCCTCATTCAAGGAGGGCGCCGTGAGGCGTACAATTTCACAACCGGCCTCAACCAGCTGGATGGTTTCCTCCACCGTCGCGGCGGTATCCATGGTATCACTAATGGTCATCGATTGGATGCGAATGGGATAGTCGCCGCCGAGCGCTACGTCGCCAATGTGCACCACACGGCTTTTGCGGCGATGATAGGTAAATGGATCTTTACCGTACGAGATAAATGTGAGCATGATTGTTCTTTCACAGGCAATCATCGTTGATTGGGTTGTCTTCGTGTTGTTTGTACCTAATCGCGGCTGGTTTTGCAAGGTATTAGGCGATGATGTTTGGCAAGGCGGTGTACAACTCGCCAAGAATGACGACAAGATACATCCGGGTGCTTTTCTCTGCCGACAAATCAGAGCATTGGGGCAGCGAGATACTTGTAGTAGGCAGATTGTACAATGTGCTGTAGAAGAAGTGAACTTGAAAATGCAGCGTTATCTAGGCAAGCCGGTTAACCTTACATGCAACACCGAGAGTCAATCGCATTCACATTTACTAGAACTCAATATGTCACAGCAGGCCCAACCTTAAGCAGTCTCAGCCGAATTCCAGGTGTCATAGTCGTCTTCGCACTATATCGCACTTGGTCTCGCGTCATTGTTCATGCAGCGATTAATCGGCTTGCCAAGCCCGTATGGGGCTGATCGATATGGCCGATTGCCTTGACGCCCTAAAGCAGTCTGCGAGTCTTTGTTCGATCATTCAGCATTCGGCAGATCAATCGTATGACACACTATAGCATAAGAAAATTCGGAAAACAACCGATTGTTTGAAAAAAAATTTATAAAATTCATAAAAAGCTATTCGATTATTTTTCAACATGATAGGCATTATTTAAATTAATCGATAGGTTGTCAGAATAAGTTATTTCTGATAATCATAAGGTTTGTTCGATGCGCTCTTGGTTTGATGGTTGAAATCCGACAACAAGGGTGGTGATCACTTTTCGACGAGTGAGTTTTCTATGAAAATTATTGACCTGTATCAGCGTCAGCATCCCGTTATTTCGTTTGAATTTTTTCCGCCCAAGACGGATCAAGGCATGACCAGTCTGTTGCGCACCGTGCAACAGCTGAAAGCCTTACAGCCGGGCTTTGTCTCCGTCACTTATGGAGCAATGGGTAGTACCCGTGATACCACGTTTGACCTTGTACGTCGTATGAAGCATGACGTAGGCCTTGAAGCCATGTCGCACCTATCGTGTATTGGGGCAAGTAAGGACGACATCACATCGGCCTTAGAGACGCTGCAGGCATACGGTATCGATAATGTTTTGGCATTGGGTGGCGACCCACCTCAGGAGCAGGCGGATTTTGTCCAACCATCCGACGGCTTTAGATATGCCAATGAGCTTGCGGCCCATATTAAAAGTCTGGCGCTTTTTTGTATTGGCGGCGCTTGCTACCCTGAAGGACATATTGACGCGCCTTCGAAAGAAGTTGATTTGTTCTATTGCCAGAAGAAGGTTGAAGATGGGGTTGATTTTCTGATCACGCAACTGTTTTTTGACAATCAAGACTACTTTGATTTCGTCGCACGGGCGCGCGCCGCTGGTGTTGACGTGCCCATTGTTCCCGGTATTATGCCGATTACCAATTTTACACAAATCAAGCGCTTTACACAGATTTGTGGTTCTAAGCTTCCGGCCCAGCTCGAGCATGACCTGAGTCCTATTGAGGATGATTTGGCACGGGTTGAAGCGTATGGAATTGCTCATGCCGCCAAGCAGTGCCGGGAGCTTCTTGAGGCGGGCGCGCCGGGCATCCATTTCTATACCCTGAACAAATCGAAGGCGGTGAGGCTCATTTTGGCCAAGCTTGATGAAGAATAAGATGCATGTGCCGGTTGTCAAACGGCAATATTTCTGATAAGCATAGGGTTTCCATCTCTTCATAAACGTGTGCGAGTAACACCAGACTAGGAAAAAACGACTTATGCAATGGGATTTCACGTCCAATGTGTTTGAAACTGAGGTGATCGAACTTAGGGAGACGCAAGAGCGCATTGTGCGTGGTGGTCGGGACCGTTTTCCTCTACTCCCCAAAGCGTTTGAAGGTATTCGACAAATCGGTGTCATTGGCTGGGGCTCGCAAGGGCCGGCGCAGGCACAGAATTTACGCGAATCGTTGCAAGATACTGAGATTAAAGTGAAGGTGGGACTACGCGTCGGCAGTTCTTCGATGCCGGCGGCGCGCCAAGCCGGTTTTACGGAAGAAAATGGCACTCTAGGCGAGATGTATGATGTCATTGGTGAATCGGATATGGTCTTGCTGCTAATTGCAGATGCGGCGCAGGCGGATCAGTATAAGGAGATTTTTGCTGCTCTTAAACCGGTTGCTACGCTGGGTTTATCGCATGGTTTTTTATTGCAACACTTGATTAATGAAAGCGCGCAATTTCCGGCTAACATTAACGTTATTGCCGTTTGTCCAAAAGGTATGGGCCCCTCGGTGCGCCGTCTCTATGTGCAGGGTAAAGAAATTAACGGGGCAGGCATCAACTGTAGTTTTGCGGTGGTGCAAGATAAGGATGGTAAAGCGACTGACCAGGCGATTGGCTGGTCAGTCGCTCTGGGTTCGCCTTTTACGTTTATGACGACGTTGATTAACGAGTTTAAGAGCGATGTGTTCGGCGAGCGCGGCATTTTGCTCGGTGCTGTGCATGGCATTGTTGAAGCGTTATATCGACGCTTTATTGAAGATGAAGGCATGTCCGAGGAAGAGGCGTTCAGCGCTTCGGTGGAGTCGGTAACCGGACCGATTAGCAAGATGATCTCGCATCAAGGCATTTTGGCGCTGTATCAAAAATTTTCCGCTGCTGAGCAGCTCAAATTTACCCGTATGTATACCACGGCGTACCCCATTATTTATGGTCTTTTGCTTGAGATCTATCAGGAGGTGGCCTCCGGTAATGAGGTGCGTTCGGTGGTGGCGGCGGGTAAACGTTTGGCTGCGCATCCGATGGGCAAGATTGATGCTACCCGCATGTGGCAGGTGGGTGAGAAGGTGCGCGCTAAACGAGTGGAAGATGAGATTCCGCTCAATCCGCAAACTGCCGGTCTATATTGTGCAGCCATGATGGCGCAGGTTGACCTGTTG
The DNA here is from genome assembly GCA_027294925.1 of bacterium. The sequence continues at coordinate 1,039 of JAPULM010000042.1, read as the reverse complement.
TTGCTGAATGGCCATTCGTACAGCGAGGTGTGCAATGAATCGGTTATCGAGGCGGTGGATTCACTGAACCCTTATATGCATGCTAAAGGTGTCGCCTACATGGTGGACAATTGCTCGACGACTGCGCGTCTGGGGGCTCGCAAGTGGGGACCGCGTTTTGATCATCTCATTCAACAGGAAATTTTTACCGTCTACGATCGTCAGGAGGAAGTGGATGAGAGCCGCATCCAGGCCTTCGTGCAACATCCCGTACATCGGGCGTTGGCATCTTGCGCTAAACTGCGGCCGCCTATTGATATTTCGGTGGTTGGATAGTCGAAAGTGGTTGATTTGGGTGCTCATCCGCTACCACTTTGATTATGAATCGGCTCAAATTTAGCGGTCAGAAGTTCTCGAAATGTCCAGACATGATCCGTCAGTCCTGCTGCCATGCCAGGCGATGGCACCACTTGGGCCGAATCATTCCGAGGCATGCGGCTCCTGCTTAGGCAGAGGCAGGCGCAAACTCATGTGTGGCCGTGCAAAGTTATAGAAGGCTTGAAACAAGACCACGCGCCTCCTCTGATCCGGCTAGCAGCGGGCAAATGCCACCTCTACGCCTTCAGGAATCGGATCGCCAGTAAAGAAGATGAACAGTCTCGTTGTTGCATGCTGCTTGAGATAGGCTTTAACTGCCTGATGCACCGTGTGTTTCTCAGGACTATGCGTAAGGAGCATCCCGGCCACAGGGGATATCTGCTATGTCTATCTTGGTAACTTCGGCTGCCACCCACTCGTCAGAATACGTGGCTCTGATGGTTGTAATCTTCATAGCCTTCGACACGTTCGGTTTACTTCCCTCTATGTTTTCTGTGCAGAATATCTGTACTCACCCCGGCATTGCCCGGCGCGCATAGCGTCACGCACGTCACGTTTCATGCGTTCCAGATCGGCAGGCGTTGCTTCGTCACTGAAAGCCCGCTGGGCCCATGCTGTAAGTGCGCAAGGTAGGTAGAATGGCCCATTTAGGCTGACTCCACGTCGTTAGCAGGTAGGGTCA
>JAPULM010000419.1 GCA_027294925.1 bacterium | reverse complement strand
AGTGATGGAGAAAATCCACCAGGGCTTCCGGGCCGCGATTGACCACGCCATTGAAGCCACGTTTGTCATCCATCACCACCAGGTTGTCGACGCGCAACCCCTTGGCATGGGTCTGATAGGCCGTGAACAGGTGCGGCAGCTGTTGCTGGACAAACAACGCGATCTTGCCGAGATCACCGGCCTTAGCCACCAGTTCAGCCTTCTGGCGCAGCAGATCATTATGGGTCTCTGCCACGATACGTACCGCTTCGCTCTCGCCCGCCGCCAAGATTTCGGCAGCTTGGTAACGCGCTTTGGCTTCCAGCGTCACATTCGAACTGTTCTTGAGCTGTTGCAGGGCGATCGTCTCTTCTTGGATGCTGCGTTCGCCTTCGCTATTGGCTTTGACGATGGCGCTATCCGCCTCCAAACGCACGCGTTCAACGTCGGCCTCACACTGCTGGCGTATCACCTCCAGCTCTTGTTGCGCCTCTAGAATCTTTTCATTCGCCTGACTCTCGGCGATCATCTCACGACGTTGCGCATCGGATTCAGCCCGCTCCGCGCGGGCGCCTAAACGGGCTTCTTCAATTTCGACCTCCTGCCGCTTGTACGATAGGGTTTTATTGGCCAGGTTGGCAATATAATTGGAGGTGTCCCAGATTTTTTGCAACGACACCGACACCACCCGCATGCCGAAGGTGCTGAGGTCTTGCGTACTGTCGCTGAGCAGCTCAGAGCGAAATTGGGCGCGTTCCCCTTCGGCTTCTCCGTCTACCGCCATCTCTTCATTGGGGTCCGTGTTCTCAACACTCTCGACCATGCCAATCGCCTGCAACGGCGTTGTTTTATTCAGAGCACCGCGAAAATTACCAATCATCGTCTGCTGGATCTGTGCCTGAATTTCCTGTCGGGATTTGCCCATCAGACGTTCAACGGCAGAATACAGCAGCGTCTCATCCTCGATATCGACACAGACGCAAGCTGTCGCGTCTGCACCAACGGTAATGCCATTGGCGGAATTAACACCTTCGATCCGCACATTCACCGGAATGATGCTTAAATCAAGCGCCTGCACGCTTTGAAAATAAGGAATGACAAAGGTCCAGCCGCCTTTCAGCAGGCGAAAACCATATTCTTTGTCTTGAATCCGCGTTTTGGTGCCGGTCACTACCAGCACCTGACGTGGTGAACAGACGCGAACCAGCGTGTTGAGAATAACGATGCCAAAGAAGAAGCAAAAAACTGCCGCCATACCCCCCAACACCGAGGGCTGAAAAAACCCTTCCATTTTTGATCTCCTTAGAGCCTGTGAAAATCAGTCATCACGATCCATCGTCAGACAATAGATTGCCTTCCGAGCGCCGAACATAGACACAGTCGTCCGTTACCCGAACAATCTCCACCACCTCGTCGGTTTGCAACGACTCCCACTCGTCTTCGGCGAGCGCATAGCGCTCCACGACAATTTGCCCCATCTTTACCCGCACCTTGCCCATATTCTGGCTTGACAGCGGCACGATGACGCGACCCCGCTCGAGCAGGAGGTCATCCTCCTGCACACTGGAATCGATATCGTCTTGTTGAAAGCGGAAAAACAGGCGAGCCAGAATCCCTGCGGCAACGCCGCCAGGCACCGACCAGAGCAGACTCCATAGCCCACCACTGCCGGTTGCCTCGGCGACCAGACCCAGAGGACCAAAGCCCAGCGAAAAGTAGACCGCGAGGCGGAGGTAACGCAGGACGGAGAGCACTGGCATATGACCGCCGCCATCTGCAGCGCCGTCGGCATCACCCTCGCCGGTGCCAAGCAGACCGAGCATGTCGATCGCCATCACACCGATGCCAAAAATCGAGGTAAAGAGATAAAGGCCATGCAGCCATGATATCAGATTCATGGTGTGTATCTCCTCCCTATGCTATGGCGTCCCCTACCATGCACCCCGATGGGACCTCCAGCGTCACACGGCATCTGCATAATCTTACCATGCGCTGGCTGCGGACGCTGGTTCAACTGTTACGCCAAACACCTTTTCGGCTTGCTATGCATCGGGTTAAGGCGTAAAAATAGGTCAGGCGATCCATCTATAAATATACGAGCTGACGCTGCTTTGTAAAGGCACATAAACTAAAGCAGAACGTCTCGTCCCCTTTGTGCTTAAACAGGGGATGCAATCTGCAAAGAGGGAGTTGAGATATGCTATCGCATGAGGAAAATGAACTGATAACCCGCGTCGGTTCTGATACACCGCTTGGCGCTACCATGCGACGCTATTGGCTACCGGCCTTGTTATCACGGGAAATAGCGCAGCCCGATTGCCCCCCGGTGCGCGTCAGACTACTTGGCGAGCCGCTGGTGGCCTTCCGTGATACCGAAGGCCGCATTGGTCTGCTGGATGAATTTTGCCCCCACCGCCGTGTGTCCCTCTATTTTGGCCGTAATGAAGAAGGTGGTTTGCGTTGTGTCTATCATGGCTGGAAGTATGACGTTAACGGCGCCTGTGTGGACATGATGAACGAACCTGCTGACCTCAACTTCAAGGATAAAATCCGCATTCAAGTCTACCCGACCGTGGACATGGGCGGTATTATCTGGGCCTATATGGGACCACCGGAGCTGCAACCGCCGCTGCCCAAGTTTGCCTGGACGCAGGCACCTGCAAGCCACCGGCAGGTGTCTAAAGTCATCCAGGAAAGCAACTGGCTACAAGCCTTGGAAGGCGGTATTGACACCTCGCATGCGCCAATTTTGCATCGCAGTATGACGTCCAATAGCGGCAAACCCGGCATTGACCCGAACACTGCCTGGGTGCGTGGCAAAGCCCCACAACTGGAACTCGAACTCACCGACTATGGGTACTGGTATGCCGGTGTAAGATCGGTCGACGATGAGAGTCTGCACATTCGCACCTACCAATATGTATTGCCGTTTCACCAGTTACGACCGCACCGAACATTAGCTGGCGCCGCTGGTGTAGCCGGACATATCTGGGTGCCGATGGACGACGAAAACAGCATGGTCTACAACTGGAACTACAGCCTCGGTAGCGATCCGTTGAGCGAAGAAGATCGTCTCGAACGCCGGACAGGAAATGGGCCGTCGCATGTGGATCAGGAGACGTTTCGAGCCATTGCCAACAAGGCTAACGACTATCTTCTGGACCGTCAGGTGCAAAAGTACGAAACCTTCACCGGTATTGACGGCATTAACACACAAGACCGAGCCTTGCAGGAAACGATGGGGCGCATTGTGGACCGTAGCAAAGAACATCTGGGACCGGCGGATCGCGCCATCATCCAGACCCGTAGACTTCTGCTGCAGGCGGTTAAAACCGTACAAGAAGGCGGCCAGCCGCCTGGTTTGCAGCCGTCCTATTACTCGATACGGGCGGTGGAACGCGAATTGCCTGGTGATGCAGACTGGCGCGACGTATTGTTGCCGGAGTTCGCGCCGGCGGCAGTCTCATAGGATGATGCATTTTCGTACTTGCTTCTAAATTAGTCCTTTGTCCCGTTTCGTTTTGACCAGTTGGGCAACAAAGGATGGTTTTGCAGCAAACCTTTCAAAGCCGCTGCCGGGAAAGCGTAGCGCCCACTGATACAACCATGTCGGATCAGCACTGGCGTCTTTTGGCAGCGCTGCTTCCTGGCGCACCCTGTCCAGATTTTCCGTCACGGCGTCAGCAAGGCGACGATACAGCCGATGGGTTGCATCCTGCAAGCTGTCCGCTTCCTGTTGCGCCTGTTGGTACCATGCGATGGCGTTGACCTGCACGATACGTGTGCGGGGATAAAATGAACACATCAGGTTCCAGGCATCGCCATCTTTCCCCTGATCGCCGGAGAGGCGGAAATCAGATCGTAGAATCACTGCTGGGATATCCAGAAACTTGGCAAACATAAATTCGACGACAGTACCCGAATCCAACTCGCTCCCGTCAAAATTAAACAGGGCAAGATCACAAGTCATCACCTGCTTCAAGTCCTGATTACGAATATCAACCGCCCGCTTCGTCGCCTGCTCCAGATCTTGCGGCAAGATGCACACATAGCGCCCCTCTGACACCTGCTCGATATGCGCCGCCAGCAAGGCATTCCCCGTCAGGTCTTTGTGATTAAACAACGCCCCGGCAAAATAGACGGTAAACGTTGGCGTCATGTCCTTCCTCATCCTAACAGCAAGGTTGTTCAACACTGGCTGGCATTCTAGCCCCATCACTTACCGGATGTCGGTGCGTTGGTATTCTGAGTGGAGAAGTCCCCCCAGCTTTTCCGACCGGCCGTGCCGAGGCCCTCGCCCCGCGAAACCGATGAGACGCAACCCTACCCCATCCTTCGCCGCATGTCCAGGCCGCGCATTGCTGTGCTACGCTTTGCTGCGAGCCGCTGCGGCATGGCTGCTGCAACGTGAAAAGCGGCTTTTGACATCCTGACCGTCTACCGCCTTGGGTAGGAATAGGCCGGGAAAGTTTCGAACCTGCTAGACGTGAGTGACGTTTCAGTGTAACATCACATTTTCCAATTCCCTTGATCCACAGGGCCTGGTTGCGCTAAAATTCCCACCCGTCAATACGGTTCATTTAACATATGATTTTGTCATCAAAGCTTAGAAGTCTTTTTGGCCTATAAACCATGACCCTTCCCACTATCTGTATTGTTGCTAGCGGTGGAACCATCTGTTCAACCTATGACAAAAACCTGGGCGGATGGGTGCCCGCTGCCAGTGCCGAAGAGATGACCGGAGCGATTCCTGAGCTATCCGAGATCGCTAATTTGAGGCTTATTGAACATTCTCGCGTCGCTGGAACCCGCATGAGTACTGCAACGGCTTTTGGACTTCGGGATTGCCTGCGTGACGCGTTGCGGGATGATGCCGTGACAGGTGCGGTAATTACCCATGGTACCGCAACCATCGAGGAGACCGCCTATCTGCTCGATCTTACCCTGGGACTAGAAAAACCCGTGGCAATCACCGGCGCCCAACGAAACTTTGATGAGCCGGATAGCGACGGCCCTCGCAATATTCTTCATGCCGTACAAGTAGTAGCCGACCCTGCCGCGGGGAAACGCGGGGTTCTGGTTGTATGCGGTGGGGAAATTCATGCCGCCCGTAACGCTATGAAGACCCACACGCACCACCTCACCGCGTTTTCGTCTCGTGATAGTGGCCCGGTGGGGGCTGTGACCAACAGGGGTTATGGCCCAACAAAAACGGGTGTGGTCTTTTTCGCTCACTCCGACCGGCGTCTGCGTTTCGATGTGAACCACGTGGTCGACAATGTGCAGCTTATCAAAATGGTGCAAGGCATGGACGATCTACTCGTCCGTGCTTGTCTTGGTGAGCAAGTGAACGGCATTGTCGTGGAGGGCTGGGCCGGGGCTGCCGCGAATCATACGAATTTTCTCGCCCTCTGTGACGCCCTGCAAGCAGGGATCCCGGTGATTCTTGCGACGCGTGTGTTTGGTGGTTGCCCACATACAGAAAAGGCGTACCCTGGTTCGTATAAGAGTCTTATTGACCGGGATGCCATATCCGCAGGCTATCTGAGCGGACCTAAAGCCCGCATTCTCCTGATGGTGGCACTTGCTCATACGCAAGATAGGGACGAGCTGCAAATTATCTTCGAAAATGCTTAGAGCTGTGCACAGCAACTGCCTGGCCCGTGGTGTCTGTTGGAAATAACTCCCCAATCTCGCAGTGCAGGCGTCTGCACAGATGCTCAAGCATATCGAGCAGCACAAT
>JAPULM010000418.1 GCA_027294925.1 bacterium | reverse complement strand
ATTATCAGAGGGTACGGCATCTCGATGCGGGAAATAGCCGGGCAATGACGGGTTTCTCGCTAATCGCTGATCGTTATCTCAAACTAGCGAGAAAGAAATTCAATGACGGACGGGACGATAAAGCCAGGCGCTACGTTGAGCTGGGCCTTGGTGTGAAGAGCGATCATGCAGAGTTGTTGGCGTTTAGAAAACGCCTTGCGGAGCAAGATGGGAGTGTCGGCAAATCTGTGGGCAGGCTTTTCCGGCGCGCCAAGGGGATATTCAATTAACAGAGGATGATGGGATGAAACTCTGAAGCGCTAAGGATGATTTCTGTGATCATCATCTAGCTCCTCGGATGAGTTGTGTTCACCAGGCCAGGGAAGGCGTATAGCTTTCCATCAACGATTGATAGGGTATCGTTTTCCTACAACGTCTTGTACAACGCCTTCAAGCGGTTGTCCGACAACTACTCGGCCGCTGAGCGGGCCGCGTTGTTCCATATCGACGCATTTTGATATTCCCATCCGAAGACTGCCGGCGAACGGACGGATTAGTCCGCTGCCTCTGTCGCCGTCGCCGTCCAGGTCTTCAACACTGGCAGCACCTCGTGAGCAAACAACTGCAACCCCCGTTCGGCGATCTCGTAGGGCACGCCGCCGAAGCGGAATGCCACGTTTAGCTCGAAGTCGCCGACCACCTCGCGTCGTCCTTCCAGTTCGCGCAGGATGCGCTCCGGCGTGCCCCAGGTGGCGGCCTTCATGAAGCCTTCGGTGGCACCCTCGAGGCCGGTCTGCTTGGCGATTTCCGCCTTCTGCGCATAGGCGTCATAGCCCTTTACCTGCGAAAAGTGATCGCCCAGAAACTCGTAGTGATGAAAGTTGCTTTCAACAAATTTGCCCATGTAGCGCCTAGCGTGTTCTTCGGCTTCCGACAGCGACGGCCCACAAATGCAGAAATCCGTCATCATCATCGGCGGCGCCTGGACGCCGTGAAATTGTTCGAACAACTCGCGATTGCGCTCGATGGCAGGCAGCCGCATGGGCCAGGGACGATCCGCGAACATCACCATACGCGCCCCGAGACGGGCTGCTGAGAGGACGGAATCTTCGCTTGACGCGACGGCGTAAATACGGTCGTCAAAGCTGTATTGCGGCCGTGGCCGGATGTCGATTCTCGGCTGTTTGTAGTACTTGCCGTCCCCTTCCATGTAACCGTTACGCAGCGCGTTGACAATCATTGGCGCTGCTTCATCAAAGCGCTCGCGCGACTCGTCCATCGTGCTGCGAAAGGCAGTAAACTCGCGCCGGGCCAGGCCCCGTCCCATGCCAAAGCGCAGGCGGCCTTTGCTCAGCATGTCGAGCATGGCAACCTTCTCGGCCACGCGCAGCGGGTCGTGCCAGGGCAAAATCACCGCCGCCGTGCCAAGATCGATATCCGAGTACTGCGCGGCGAGATAGGTCATGAGTTGAAGATTGTCTGGGCAAAATGAGTAGTCGAAGAAATGGTGCTCAGCCGACCACAGCACGTCAAAGCCCGACTCGGCGGCAAGGCGGGCCAGCTTGAGTTCCTCCTCCCACACCTCGTCGTCCCGGATCTGTTCCCAGCCGTAGCTTGCGAATATCATCATCATGCCAACGTCCATGGCGTTCTCCTCGCATCCTTTCCGTCATTTTCACATGCGTTCGCCGAGTCGCGGCGCTTATCCTCTAGACGATTCAATCGCCGCTGTAGCCCGGTTGATAATAAATCGCGCATCAGAGCCCATCGTGACCGGCTTAAAAACCTTGTCGATCATTTCCCCCGCGTCGTTCGGGATCGCCACAATCAATGCCCGCCACCTTGCCATGCGCGTTGGACCGCTCTAGGACGTGATCAATCGCAAGCATTCCACCGCGGCATCATCATGCGTCACGCCATGCTGCATGTCAACCGTCACCGAATTCCAATCCCTGTCTGGCCAGTGCTCCCCTCACGATCCGACCGACTTCGAGGGGTCTTGCAGGAACAGATGGAGCCTCATCTGAGCCCTCCAGCCAGTCACTGGCCAAAGGGACTTGGAAGTACGCCCGCGGCTACGTGCCCGGCCAACCAGATGAGGGTTTGGTGGAGCAGGAGCAAATTTCCTCTCGACAAAAACCCCAGGTTATTCGTACACGAAAACATGCGATTCAACTTTTAGAGCGAAGTTAGCACAACGCGGCAGAAGTTTATCACTTTTGAGTCCCGAGCGTTTGCAGCGTTGACTTGCTGTGTTCATCTGCTGTAGAATAGATTGATTAGGTTCGAAGGACCTTTTTAATCCGGGTTATTCATAAAGCCAATCTACTTTGATCGTTTTCTGATATCGATATTGTATGATAGGTATTTGGTACAGAGGTCATCATGATGTTGGGTGACAAGCAGACCACAAGACTCATACCTGGTTTTGAACTTGTGCTGCTTAGCGTTGTCCTGTTTTTCCTGCCCTACTTCTACCTCACCGATGCGGCACATGCAGGCGAGAGCAATGCAAGTCCGCCGTTAATGGTGGATATCGAGAGCTTGGACACGGAGTCCGAGCAACTTTCTCGCCAGGAACTCCGCGCCCTGGTCGCCCCCATTGCCCTCTATCCCGATGCATTGCTCGGTGAAATCCTCACCGCATCTACGCAGTCGATACAAGTCGTTCTGGCCGCACGCTATTTAAAAGAACACCCAGGTAAGATTGAACAAAACGCCGGAACAGAGTGGGACATTAGCGTACGGACGCTGTTACACTATCCTGTCGTTCTCAACATGATGGACCAAAACCTCTCCTGGACCAACAGACTGGGCGAAGCGCTCATCAATCAGCAGAAAGATGTTATGGCTGCGATTCAGGAGGTCCGCGCCCAGGCCTATGGGGCGGGCAATCTGACCTCGAATGATCAGCAGAAAGTGGTCGTAGAAAAAAATACGATCACCATCGTTCCCACTTCCCCCCGGGTGATCTATGTGCCGGTTTACGATCCCTATGCTGTGTTGCTGCCTAGCCCGGCCCCAGTGATCTCCTTTGGGGTAGGCTCTGCCGTGGGTGGGTGGTTGTCGTTTTCGTTTAATTGGCCGCATGGGCACATTTATGTCCACGCCAGGCCCTGGCACGCCCATCATTATAATTATCGTCACCAGCGCTACTACCCACACCACCGGTACGCTTGGCGCCCCCACAGGTCTCATTACAAGTCTCATTCCGGCCATCGGCTCAGATACCGCTCCGGCTACCGCTCGGCTAAACGGTCCGACCACCGCTCCGGCCATCGGCTGCGCGACCACTCGGTTAAACGGTCCGTACATCGTCCGGTGGTGCGCTCGGGGAATCGGCTGCATGCCCGCCGGCAAACCCACCCGCGTCGTGGGTTCCGCAATGGCTCGAGTGGTGGCCAAATGACAGGCGCTAATAGCCCCCGCGCTTCCAACAGCCGACGCCACGGTGGCCGTCGATCTCCGGCCTTAAGTCGCCCTTCAATAGCATCGAATCGGAGCGTCAACGCCAGATACAGGAGTAGCCAACGCACACGCGCGTTCGGCCGCGGCGGCTCTTACAGTCGCCGCGGTTTATACAGTCGCGGCAGCATACGCGGACGATGAAAACGGGCTACCCTTGCAATTGTCCCGCTAGCCTGAGGTATCCCCCTTGCCTTTCAAAGCCTTCCCAAACCCTTCGCCCCGGAGGCCCCTGAGACGTCAGCCTATCGCATCCTGAGCAGCACGTCCAGGCCGTGTATTGCCACGCTATGCCTTGCTGCGAGCAGCTTCGGCAGGCTACTGCTGAGCACTTGGACCGCCGCCATCGCCGCGTGCGAGGAGTGTCCGCCGGCAGGCGACGCTGGAATACCCTAAGAGTGTTTTAGGGGGTTGCGCGCCCGACGGACCAGCGCTAAAATGCCTTTTGAATTACCTATCCATCATGGACTGCCACGGGATGATGTGGTGCAAGATGACCAGATCGTGTGTGGGATTGGTCAGATGAGTCTTGATCCACTGGGGAGAGAACGCGTCTTGAAATGTCTGTGCTATCACGGCATGGACCTCTGTGTAGGGTGCGAGTAACGTCATGTTCGTTTTACATCACGACATTATCGCATCCCCCAGGGGTCAAAGAAAAATGCCCTGAGAGAGAAGATCAGCAGATACTAATTAGAGGTGAGGAGGAATGGCCGTGGTTACACGCTCGTTCTCACTGGGCCTATAGTCTGTATGAAAACTGGCCCTTTCAATAAGCCCTTTTCTCCAGTATCGTTTGGGAATGAAGGCTCAACAGCCCACGATACGATGGGATTGCGAGGCGTTCTGAGGTTGGTCTCAAGCCAACTCACTGGTAGAACAGAGGTAGAGAAGGAACACCACAGTGGATCTTTCGCCTATCACCTTGGAAGGTCGACACGTTCGTCTGGAGCCCCTTGCCATCGATCATCACGACCGACTGGTCGAGGCGGCAGCCGATGGGTCGCTGTGGGAGCTACGCGTCACCACAGTCCCACCTCCCGAAGAAATGGCCGGGTTTATTAAAACGATCCTATACGCGAGGGAACAAGAACATGAGGTTCCCTTCACCATCCTACACAAGCCATCAGGACGTGTGGTGGGGTTGACCCGTTTCCTCGACATTGACCCTCCACACCGCAAAGTCGAGATTGGCGGCACGTGGCTGGCGGAGAGTTGGCAACGCAGTGCCATCAATACCGAAGCGAAGTTTTTACTCTTGCGTCACGCCTTTGAAGCATGGGCGTGCATTCGGGTACAGTTCGTCACGGATGTGCTGAACGACCGCTCGCGTGCGGCTCTGCTTCGAATTGGCGCTAAGGAGGAAGGCATCCTGCGTTACGAGATGATCATGCGGGATGGACGATACCGGGACTCGGTCTGCTTCAGCATCATTGAACCCGAGTGGCCTGCCGTGAAGGCGGCTCTGCAAGCGAAGCTGGAAAAGCAATACTAAAATGCAGGGTGGAGAATGTCATTCAGTCACCGCCAGGCCCTTTGAGATGGGTGCAGTGTGCAGACAAGGGCAGATGCTGTGAAGAGCAGCGCCAGCGCCTTCATGACATCGTCATCGCGTGCGGGCTACAGATCAACCTCTTCGGGTTGGCCGTCTCTGGGCAGGGTGACCCGATCCAGCAACCCGATCTCGTAGGTTCCCGACAAGAGGTCCATTTGTATCTGGGTCTTTTCGGATGACCAGTCTCTGCGGAAACGCCAGACATCAGCGTTGGACGGCCAGTCTTTACGCCGCTGACAGAGCCAGTCAAAGACTGGGTCAAGGAGGTCGTCGGCCACAAGGACCTGAATGGTGATGGCATCTTGTGAAATGAGCTTAGGATGCAGGGGCGGGGTCGGAAAATCATGTGTCGTGTTCATAGCGCCAAATGATAGCGGATCGGTGTGTCTGGCACCACTTCGCCACTTTTGAGTGATGGCGACAATGGTAGCTTCGGGGGGAAACGAGCAATAACCGGAATTGCAGCTTTGCGCCGGTCTGAGCAATTTGTCCGCATAAGTTACAAACTGGGCAGTTGCAACACGAATTTCATTTAAGGTCAGCCTCCCAATTCGTCAATCAGGACTTTCGCCTCTTGCAAATCCGCCGTATCAAATCCCTCGGTGAACCACTCGTACACCGGGGCGCGGTGTCAGCAATTTTAAATTTGGATTTTATTGGATTTAATGTTGCCA
>JAPULM010000417.1 GCA_027294925.1 bacterium | reverse complement strand
GCAAAATTGTAGCCTTGATTTTTGAGCGTATTGAACGTTTCATTTTCAATCTTCCACCGCGCCCGGCCAGCGCGCATGAGCTTATAGACGTTACGCTTGCTTACCCGCAAGTCCGTTACCCAACTAAAGTGTTGGACCTTGTCCTGGCCAATCTCCCAATACTCGATGAAATTGACCCGCACGTCCGCTCTCGAGGCATTGAGTGGCACATCGTTCACAAAGCGAAACCGGTGCACAATCCCTGCGGCGCGGTCGTGCCGCTCATAATGGGTCACGCGCCCAGCTTCTTCGGCCGCCTGCACCTGCGTAAACAGATAGGCATGATCGCCTTCTTTGACCCCGAGGATATAGTGGCAACCATAATCATGCAGGGTCTCAATATGGGGGGCATTGGAACTCAGAGAGTCTTCGGTGATGATGAACTTGAGATGCGGGTGATCCTGGCGTAACGTGGCAATGAAGCGTTTGGCGGCATTGCGCTCACAGTCATTTTTTGCCGTACCGTCTTGTTTGATAATCGGTTCGGGCATCAGCGGAATCACTTCACGCGTGTCCGGATGGATGATCGCGGCCCCTAACATCTGGTGATAATACGTCATCGACCCGTTGCGGTGGTGATTTTGAAGACACGAGGCACAGTGAATCGTTTTCGAGGAAAAATATCCCGTGCCATCAAGGGCCACTAAGTAGTGGCCATCCAGAAACGTCATCGCTTCAAGCGCCTTGCCTCGTTGGAGTTGCCGAAAGACGCCCTTGAACGATGGCCGCAGCGATTCGGGTGACACCGGATCAAGCGTCTCTCGCATGTAAGAGTCGCAAGGCGCACGTTCAATGCCATAGATCGTTCTCAAATTGTCTTCTGCCCGCTGTTTGTCAAAGGCGAGAAGCGATGGGGATTTGAGCGAAAACATGGCGAACGCTGACATGAGGACATCCGTTAAGGGAATGCCCGCATCGTCACTGCGGTAATCCGAGACGTTGGCGAAACCGCTTCGAACCAAGCCAAAGAGCGCATCAGCGGAAAGATGTTTGCGTTCCTTGGGTGCAATGAAGCCCATAGCAGCAACCCCCAAGATGAGCACATCAAATCGTTAAATCATTTCCGTGAGAGGCGTATTGTCGCATTGATGTTTACGAAAAGCCAACTGGGATGTCGAGGTGGTTACTGGGTTTTGTCACCTACCGGGAATTGCTGCGTTTTCTCAGTGATGTCACCTGGGATGAGGAACACATCCAACATTGTGGCGGCTTACCGCCGGTTGGCTGCCCAGCCGGCGCCGGCACTGGCGTTCATTGGTGTTGAACTCGAAAACTGCATAGCCCTGACTCGATATCAGTAGAGGAGGGAGTTTTTTGTAAGCAAATGACAAACGCAGCCCAAACTATTTTGCATGAAAAGTGTGTCACATGCGTGTTAGACTTCTCTGATGACCTCGCTTGTGTGATAGTTGGTACTCCCCTCGGTCGGCGACACGCGATGCAGCCAGAAGCCCTCGCGATCGGCTTCATAGCGACTCACCAGTGCTGCGGCGCCGGGCGGAGTGCAGCGCCTCTGTGGCGGCAGCACCAGGCAAAAACGCCTTATACGAACGCCCCACGGCTTGAAGAGGATATGCGTCATGAAACCGCAAAACCTGCTTGTCATCATGTCGGACGAGCACAATCCGAAAATGCTTGGTTGCGCTGGCCATCCCATCGTGCGGACACCCAATCTGGATCGTCTGGCCGCGTGCGGTACACGTTTTAGCGCGGCGTATACGAATTGCCCCATCTGCGTGCCAGCCCGGGCGAGTTTCGCTACCGGGCGCTACGTCCATGAGATCGGCCATTGGGATAATTCGCTCGCCTACGACGGCCGAGTCGAAGGTTGGGGGCACCGCTTGCAGGCGGCAGGCATGCGGGTCGAATCTATCGGCAAGTTGCACTACCGCCAGCAAGAGGACTCGACGGGCTTCGACGTGCAGCACATCCCGATGCACATCAAAGACGGCGTTGGTATGGTCCACCTCTCGATACGTGGGCAGTTTCCTGATTTCACGCCGCCCCAACTGAAGTTGACGCAGAGGGGAGGCATCGTCCGGAGTGCGGGCGTCGGTGAGAGCGAATACACGCGCTACGATCGCAAGATTGCCGCCTTGGCCGGCGACTGGTTACGGCACGCCGCTGGCCGTGCAACGCCTTGGGTCCTCTTCGTGAGCTTTGTCACGCCGCATTATCCGCTGCTTGCTCCGCAAGAGTTCTTGGCGTATTATGCGGTAGACAACATGCCAACGCCAAAGCTTGGCCCCGGCAGCGGGTACACACCCCACCCCTGGCTCGAGACGTTGATCGGCCGCCAAGCGGGAAGCGATGTGAGTCCGGCACAACACCGGACGGCGCTTGCGGCCTATCTTGGGCTCTGCACCTTCATGGACGCGCAAGTTGGCCGGGTGGTGCAGGCCCTCGACGAGGCGGGGCTGCGCGCCCAGACGCGGATTATCTATACGTCCGATCATGGTGAAAATGCGGGTACGCGGGGTATGTGGGGCAAGTCGGTGCATTACGAAGAGAGCGGTGCCATCCCCCTGATCGTGGCCGGCGCTGGGGTGCCGGTGGGTAAAGTCAGCGCGACGCCGGCCAGCCTCGTCGACGCCTATCCGTCCATTCTCGACGCTGTGGGCCTTCCAGGGCCTGGCGTCGAGACGCTGCCCGGTCGCTCCTGGTTCGATCTTGCCAATGCGGCGGACGATCCGGAGCGCCTCGCCTTTAGCGAATACCACGCCTCGGGGTCGCCCTCCGGGTCCTTCATGATCCGCAAGGGGCGGTACAAATACATCCACTATGTCGGCTTTGCGCCCGAACTGTTCGATCTCAACGCTGATCCTGAGGAAGTAAACGATCTCGCCCAAGACGATGCCTCTGCCGGCACCGTACGGGAGTTCGAGGGCTATCTCAGTGCTATTGTCGATCCCAAGGAGGCCGACTGGCGTGCGAAGGCGGCGCAGAAAGCGTTGATTGAAAGCCGCGGTGGCCCCGAAGAGGTCATGCGCCATCTGGTGACCACAAAGAATTACACGCCGGTGCCGACAGAGGTGATGTCGCAGCTGCCGTGACTAGCCGGCTGGGCAGTGTCAAGAGAAGTCACATTGGCCCCTTATGGAGCCTTGATTGAGGAAGGAAAATGCCATGGCAGACACCAAGCTGCGCCTTATCGATGGGGACGGTCATGTGACGGAGCGCCAGAGTAATATTCTGGATTACCTGGAGTCGCCCTGGCGAGAACGCGCCAAGGGGACGGGGGGCACCTTCTCCTTGACGCCATACGACGGCATTGATCGGAATATGGGGGGCAAATTATTCAAGGGGTCGGGTCACACCTGCCAGGCCTGGTTGGAAGCGCTGCAGGTGGGGGGGCTGGACGCCGCCGTCCTCTATACGACGGTGGGACTCTTCCTAGGTATGGTAAACGATCCTGACCACGCCATCGCCGTTGCCAGAGCCTATAACAACTGGCTTGCCCATGAGCTGTGTCAGCCTAGTGACGGGAAGCTATACGGGGTCGCCCTCCTGCCGGTGCAGGACCCTGAAGAGGCCGCGAAAGAGCTGCGCCGAGCCACGACCGAGCTCAAATTATCCGGCGGCATGCTGCCTGCCGATGGCCCGCAACTCCTGGGTGACCCGAAGTTTGATGTGGTGTATCACACTGCCGCCGA
>JAPULM010000416.1 GCA_027294925.1 bacterium | reverse complement strand
ATTAGACACACGAAGACGACGTATTTTGACCATTCGAGGGATTGAATAGTTGGCGTAACTCTGGCCACAATACCGGCTTGATTCAAGGTGTCAGCAAACGTCTGTACCCGTTCTGAAACGCCCTCTGGTAGCTCGCCGATGTAGAAGCCATCATTGACCGTAAAGCGAACTGTACCTGTTGGCAGTACTTCGGCACTAAACGCCGCCATGGCGCCCAGTACCTTTTCTTGTCCGAAGGCGTGCGCCAGCAAATCGTTCTTGACCACACCATTTTGAATAGAAACGACACTTCCGACCTGAAGATGGCTGACGCCGGCAAGGGCGGATTCGGTGTCATATGTCTTGACGGTGACAATGAGCACATCGGCTCCCTGCGCCTGTTGAGGGTTGGTAACCACCGTCACAGGCGTGTTAAAGTCCACCAAACCGCTAATCGTCACGCCGTGTTTTTGTAAGAAGGCGGCGCGTTCGCCTCGAGCCATTAAGGTGATGTCTTCGCCTGCCTTGGCGAGATGCGCGCCGAGAATGGAGCCTAACGCGCCAGCTCCCAGAATGACAATTTTCACGCTGCTTCTCCTACAATATACGGTCTGATCATCGTGTTCGCGTCAGGTCTTCGAGACGGTTGCTGCATCGCGCTCATCGACCAGCGCTCGTACACGCGGAATCAGCTCGCGTCCATATTCCACAGCGTCCACCAGCGGATCGTAACCTCTGATCAGTAAGCTGGTAGCGCCGAGATCGTAGTAGGCGACTAACGCTTCAGCCACGGTTTCCGGGGTGCCAACTAATGCCGTAGAGTTGCCTCGGGCGCCTGTTAAGACGGCTAGCGCCGTCCATAGGCAGCTATCATGCAAGTCTTTCTGTGCCGCGGCGTCAAGCAGCCGGCGCGAGCCCATGTTCTGCGGCCTTGGCACGGTGCCTGCTTGGCGCGCTTCAATCTTCGCATGGATGTCTCGGGCGCGGTCCCATGCTTCGCCTTCGGTGCGTCCCAGGATTGGCCGGGTAGAAAGACTGAAGGTGAGACGGTGATTGCTGTGCACGGCTACGGTGCGCACCTCATCCATAAAGGCCGCGGTTTCTTCGCGGGGCTCACCCCACAGCATATAAACATCAACCAGTGGCGCTAGGGCTTCAATGGCGGCTGGTGAGCCGCCACCGCCATAGATGGGAATATGGGGTTGTTGCCGGCAGCGGATATCGGCATGGGCGCCGACCACCCGATAGAACTCGCCCTGATGATCGAATGGTGAGGTTTCTGTCCATGTGCGTCGTAGTAGCGTGACGTATTCTCGTGTTCTTCGATAGCGCCTATCGTGGTCGGTAAAGTCTCCGTCGCGTGCCTGCTCAGTGTCGTTACCGCCTGCGATCATATGCACCGCGGTTCGTCCCGCGCTGAGTTGATCGAGGGTGGCGAGCATACGTGCCGCAACCGTTGGGGCCACAAAACCAGGTCGGTGTGCAAGTAGAAACTGCAGCCGTTCGGTGACGGACGCGGCGTGGGCGCCGATCAAGAATCCGTCAGGCGCGTAGGAGAAGTACCCGATCAGCACGCGGTCAAACCCTGCTGCCTCGTGAAGGCGCGCTGTTTCGGTAATCACCTCAAGGTTAAAGGGCGGGCCGCACGGGGCGATGATTTCCGATGAAACGCGTGGCGCAATCCATCCGATCATCTCAACAGGCATGTTAGTTACCTCAAATGATGTGTTGGCTCGGACGGTGTATAGTCGAATCGCTTTGGGGAAGTATAGTCACCGTCCATTTGCGACCATCTGTACGCTTCGAACTGTACACAACAACGATCATGCTCTGCGCAGGGTAGGCGGGTAATCATCTTGCGCTATTTAATCACCAAGCAAGGTGCGAATTTCCGCCGGGGTGAATTTTTTTGTCAGTCGTGCGCCTAACTGCGCCACAATGCGGGCGGCGGCATGCGAGCCTAAATGCCCAGCTTTTTGCCAAGATAGACCATTGGTAATGCCGTACAGTACACCGGCAGCATACATATCGCCTGCGCCGGTGGTGTCAATGGCCGGTGTCTGGACGCCTTCAATTGGCAAAGCTTGTCCCTCATGCATAATAATTGAGCCATTGGCCCCCAAGGTTAGGGCCACGTTATCCGCATGTTGGTGAATAGCCTGAACACATTCAATCGGATCTGTTTTTCCGGTCAAGCTGCGACCTTCTTGCAGATTGCAGAACAATAAATCCACCGGTCCCTTAATCAATTGCCAAAACTCATCCCGGCATAGGTCGATCAAAAATGGATCGGAGACGGTGAGGGCGACCTTGACGTCATTCTTTTTGGCCAGATCGATTGCCTTTAAGGCCGCCGCTTTAGGGCCATCGCCGGTGAACAAATAACCTTCGATGTACACATAGGCTGCTTGGCGGATTTCGTCCTCTTGAATGTCATTGGGTCCGAGCATTGATGAAACGCCCAGATGGGTTATCAGCGTCCGCTGTGCATCTTCTGTAATGAGCACCACACAGGTGCCGGTTTGACCGGTATCCGACGGGGGGACTTCGATGGTGACGCCAAGCTGCCGCATATCTGCCAGACAAAAGTCACCAAGGGTGTCATGTCCCACTTTGCCGACGTAAGCGGCTGTGCCGCCGAAATCGGCAACTCCCATAATGGTGTTGGCAGCCGAACCGCCAGCACATCGATTCAGCGGTTGACCATCAACCGAACGCAGGACGTTGTGCTGCGTTGGCTCGTCAACCAGGGTCATCATGCCTTTGCTGAAGCCTAACGTCTTGAGCACCTCATCTGTCACCTTGGCCTGAATATCCACCAGGGCGTTTCCCACCCCCAGGACGTCGTATGTCATGATTCTCCAATCTTGCTTGTCGTTCGTCATCGTGCCTTGTGTCATAGGCAGCGTCTGAAAACCCTCCTAGTCTGGTTACCAGAGGGAAGCGTGATATCAGATGGTTTTCAGGCAGTCGTGGCGGCTGGAGCATGCACAGGTAAAGGCTCAAATGTGACGTTCTACCCTGCCAAGCTGGCAGGGTAGTGGCGATCTACAAGATTAGCCGTGCGGAATTGCAGCCCGGGCAATATCCAATAATGTCTCCTCGGACGCCTCGAGATCGATAGGATCGCCATGTGGCTGCGGCACAGGAAAGCCGGTTTTATAATATACTTCAATCGTATTGCCTTCGGGATCCAGGGCATACATGCCAAACGCATTTCCATGGCTCACCGTACGCTGAATCGTTATCTTTTCATCGAGGAATAGACGGTGGAATTCTTTAAGCTCGGCAAGACTATCCACCTTGAACGATATTTGATTGATCAATTGGACATCGGGAGCCGCTGAGCGTCCTTTGATTAGCACCAATTCATGGTGTTCCTGGTCAGGGTTGGCGCTGAGAAAAACCATCCCACGCCCTTCAACATCCTCGTCGGCAATTTTGAGTCCCATCACTCGGGTATAAAAATCCCGCTGCTGCATGAGGTCGTTGACATGAATACCGACGTGACCTAATCCGCTAACTTGTGGCATTTGAATTTCTCCTTCATGTTTCAGATCGCCTTATCCTTAAAGCACATCTTGCTTTATTGGTATTATACGCCAGCAAGGGACTGGCGTACAGGTCGTTTGATTGACGTATGATGGCGGTACGCCCTGCTAGGCAAACTGCCGTAGTTTTTCGATCAGGTCAGCCGGTAGTCGTTCACTGGCCGCAGCGTTTGCCCGCGCCTGTGCCGGCGTACGAACGCCCGGAATGGTGACCGCAAGGTGCGGATTCGAGACGCAAAAGCGCATGGCGATGTCGGCCAGTGGACAGTCGAAACCGGCCACCGCGGCTTCGATTTGTCGCACCCGAGCGACCCAGGCCGGTAGCTGCTCCGGTCCAAACATACGTTGACGGCGGTCACCATCGCCGAACGTTGATTGCTCATTGAATCGCCCCGCCAGTAAACCGCGTTTGAGGGGGACGCGTGAGATAACCCCAACTCCAGCCGCATGCGCCTGGGCAAATACGGCTTCAGGCGCTTGTTCAAGGATGTTGTATTCCATCTGCATGACGGCCGGCTTACCGCACGAGACCGCCAATTCACATTCAGGTATGGTATTGACTGACACGCCCCAGTGCTTGATTTTGCCCTGTGCCTTGAATGACTCAAGCATATCGAAGCTATCCTCGGCTTGCATGTTTTCGATTGTCGGGTTGTGTAGGAGATAGACGTCAATAGCGCCAACGCCTAGCCGCTTCAAACTACCCTCAAGACAACCTTGGATGTACGCAGGCGTAAAGTCTCGCTTGCCCGTTGCCATGTTATTGCCACCTTTGGTGCAAAGGATAATTTGGTCACGGTCAGCACGTTGCTTGAGAAATTGTCCGATGATTTTCTCGCTATGTCCGGCGCCATAGGCGTCTGACGTGTCGATGAAATTAATACCTGCATCGCTTGCCGCATGCAATGCCTCCATGCTAACCTTGTCATCAACCGGGCCGAAAAAACCGCCGATGGTCATGGCGCCAAAGCCCACCACGCTGACTTGTAATCCTGTACGCCCGAGGATTCGTGTTTCCATATCATCTTCCTCTGCTTAGAGAGCCATCGTAATCGTTGTATTTTGAGCTGAGAGATCACACCTCAAACATCGCGATATCTAGTGTTTATTCTTCTTAAAGCCCCGCGAAGAGGTCATCCTCAGGCAAAACCATTGGTACGGTGCTTTGAGCAAGAATGTAATCGTCATACGGATATGTTTTACGGGCAACCTCGGGCGGTAGGCCAAACCAGTAGGATGAACTGGGGTCAATTTGAGTTGTATAGGCCCGTAGTGCGTTTTGTACCTGATGCCAGTGGTCACCGACGAAAATTTTGGTGGTCAGGTGGTGGTCCATTGACGGTCGTCGCTTCCAGCGCTCGGCTTTGAAAGGCGATTTCAATCCGTGGCGTAGAAACGCCTCATGTTGGGCCATTAACCGAGTTCGTGACCATAGAACGTAGTAGAGTTTGTGTGGCGTCCAGGCTTCGCCTAGTTCGGGATGAAACGAAGGGTCGCTAGCCGCTTTATAGGCTGGTGCCGATGCATCATGTACGCGCAGATGATCGGGATGTTGATAACCTCGTTGGTTGTCAGGGTAGGTAATGACGATGTGAGGTCGTTCTTTGCGGATCAGGCGTACGAGCGCTCGGACGGTTTCTGCCAGCGGCGCGGCGGCAAATGTACCGGGTTCACCGCTCGCAGGCATATTGGAGTCCTGGTAGCCGAGCATCCAGACACGTTGATAGCCAAGATGGCTGGTTGCATCGATCAACTCCTGGCGGCGGAGTTCCGGTAGGCGAGCTTTGATTTCCGGTCGATCAAGCATTGGGTTTAAAACACTGCCGGCTTCCCCGCCTGTGCAACAGACGAGTACCGTGCCAACACCGGCTGCCGCATACCGCGACACGCTGCCGCCTCCCTTGGTGGTTTCGTCGTCGGGGTGGGCATGAATCGTGAGTAAGCGGTGAGATTGTTGCATGGGTTCACTATCATCCCGAAGCAGCTCAGGCTCCGGCACCTTGGAGGTTGTTTTCATGTTTGCAAAACCTGTATTTGCCTGTTTTGTTCTGTTTGCTTGTTGTTGGGCGGTAAGCATCGCATATCCCTTGTTGGTTGGTGAACGAAGCCTATGAACTCGTCCAGCCACCTCAAGTATAGGCAGCCTACGATGCTTGTTTGAGTTTTTCATCTATCAAGAGAAAGTGGATGAAATCCGCTTTATTGTACTATGCGACAGGCCGCTATACAACCTACAGACCTTGCGGCGCAGCGTAACTACCCGGCCAGTTTGGCAGGGTGCGACATGTCGTTTTTTTCCATGCGATACGACATTCGCAACCGTTGTAGGACTTCTACCCGGTTGTACGAGACAGATCTTGATGGACTTAGGGGTTTTCATCGGAGAGGCTGTGGGCAGTACCAGGATGCAGAATCACCGTCATCAGCAAATCGTCCTGGAACTCAAAATGGCCGCTCCATTGGGCCTGTCGACCTAAGCCAGGCGTGAGGTCTTGCTCAAGTTGAATAACAAACGTTCCTTGTTCCTGATCGAGGCTGAGGAGACGGGCGGCAGAAAAGCCAAAAAACTTCCGGACTTGACGGTATAGACACTTAAACAAGCTTTCTTTAGCCGAAAAAACGAGCGTTAAGAGGCGTTCCGGACGCCAATTGCTGTGCGTCTCATGTAACGTGTCGAGCTCATGTGTCACACAGAGATGTTTTTGCAATTTAAGCTTGTCAGGTGACAAGGTAACTTCACAGTCAATGCCAATGCCCTGATAATGGGTCTCTAAGGCAAGCAGCACTGCGGCGTACCCGGTTGTGTGAGTAAGTGACCCGACAATTCCTGCCGGCCATGCCGGCGAACGGTCAGGTTGGGAAGGAATAGGCCTTGGTTGGTGTCCGATTAAATCGGTTAGCGCTTGCTGGGCACAGACTCGACCGGCCAGAAACTCCACTTGCCGTTTGAGAACCGCTTTGCATAGTGAGTCCGGGAGCGGGTAACGTCTCTCGAGCTGCTGCAGGGTCAGGGCGTTGACCTGGAAGGTGCGCTCTACAAACGTGCAGGCATGAAAGTTTCCGAAGGTAGGTGCAAATATCATGGTTTTGTGAATTCAGCCATGTCGGTTGGTGCAACCCTAATTGCAGACGAAAATTGCCCTCAGCCATGTTAAAAGCGAAACACTATTCATTTATTATACAGTGCCACACAGGCATAGTATAAGCAATCAAAAGGGTAAAAGGGTTTTTCTAGGACGCCAGTGAGTTGGGATCTAGGGGAGAGGCGTAAAAAAGGTCTTGACAAAGACTGAAGGTTGGGAAAGAAATGGTGCAATATGCTTATATGATGTTAAATGGTATCAGGCATGATGGTTTTGACCTAAGTGGAGGAGAGGAAGATGTCGATTTTGGTTCTAGGCGGCACTGGTTTTATCGGTACTCGGGTGATCCGGCGGCTCGCCGCTAGAGGGGAAGAGGTGGCGTGTATGGATATCAATACCGGCGTTGCATCTTTTGATGATTT
Organism: bacterium; assembly: GCA_027294925.1. The sequence continues at coordinate 5,248 of JAPULM010000416.1, read as the reverse complement.
AGGCAATCAAGTCAAGCTGATGCGGGGCGATGTGACCCAGTTCGAAGATGTGATGCGGGTTACGGTGGAGACGAAGCCCTCCCGTGTCATTAACTTGTCTTACCTCTTAGGCAGTGAGCATGCACCTCACCAGGCGATGAAGTTGAACGTGTTGGGTATGGATAATTGTTTTGAAGCTGCCAGGTTGTGCGGTGTGCAGCGCGTGGTGTACGCTAGTTCGTTAGCCGTTAGTGGCCAGCAAAAACACTTCGGTGAACGTCTGGTGAACGAAGACGACATGAAGTATGGGAATAATCAATATGCCGTGCACAAGATTTTTAATGAGTGGCAGGCACAGGATTTTATCGATAAATATGGCATGTCGATCACCGGTGTACGGCCGGCTAATGTGACGGGCCCTGACAAGGTGCGTGGCTCAGTCGATCACGTCCAGTGTATCACGCAGCCGGCCCGGGGTAATGCGGTATCGTTTCCTTATCAAGACTATATGCGGACGCCAATTCACGTTGACGATATTGCTGAGGTTTTTGTCCGGGTTCTCCTTGCTGACGCGCCACGTTATCATATTTACAATTCAGGCGGGACGTCAATTAGTTTAGGCGATTTGGCTGACCTGGTGCGGAAGCTCATTCCCAACGCTCAAATCCAGTTCGACCATGAACAAGGCGGTAAAGAGAGCTCCGGTAATTACCTGATTGACAACAAACGGTTGGTAGACGAATTTGAGATTGAATATCCACCTTTTGAGCAGCGTGTGCAACAGATTATCGAAGCGGTGCGCCAGGCAGAGGGATAGTCACTAACTACTGCGTAGCGCAATCACCCCGCCAGTTCGGCGGGGGCGTTTCTTCGGCTATTGCGAGCCTTACGCCGTGTCTAAACCAGGGTAGGATTTCCGCCGTTGTGTACCAGGTCTTGGGCGAAGTCGTGCCATATAGAGACACATTTTGCCGGTGCGGACCTGAGCAGACCTTGAGTTATCTCGGACGCTATACCCATCGCGTAGATGGAAATGTCAATTGGCCCATGATATGCTAATATGGCCGGGCAAAAGCTCTTGAACGGCGACAAACATGGTATGACATGTATAAACAACATGTCTCGTCCAGCCACATTGGTCGGGTAACTGCCGTACGCCGTACGGTACGAGTTACGAGGAGCGAGCATGACGACACAATTCCTGGTGCTAACCGTGCTCGGCGAAGATAAGCCAGGTCTCGTTGAGTCGTTGTCACAAATGATTGCGGCACATGGGGGCAACTGGTTGGAGAGCCGGATGTCACGTTTGGCAGGGAAATTTGCCGGTATCCTGCGCGCTAGTGTTCCCAAGGCTAATGCCGATGCGCTTAGCAAAGCGTTGCAAGGGCTTGAGTTGCAGGGCTTGAGCGTGATGATCGAATGGAGCCGTGCTGATGAACCCGCTATGCTATATCGCTGGCTTAAGCTCGACCTGGTTGGCATTGATCGGCCTGGCATTATCCGCGATATCTCCCAGGCGCTTGCCTGGCGCAACATCAACATCGATGAGCTATATACGACTTATGATAGTGCTCCGATGTCCGGTGAGATTCTCTTTAAAGCCATGGCTCAACTCCGTGTTCCACTTGATGTGAGGATAGACGAGTTGCAAGAAAATCTTGAGCAGATCGCTCATGACCTGATGGTTGATATCACACTGGAAGTTGCTTCTGAAAAGGCGTTTCGATAGTCCCTTAAGCGTCTAATGACATTGCTGCTGACCGTCGCTCGTCCCATCAGGTAGGCTTTGGGAAAATAAATTTGTCCCCTTTTTAGGAACCTATCATGCAAGATGTTGCGGTGGCGAATCTCATTATCGACAATCGAGAAGATGGCTTGTTCCGAGTTAATCGTCAGGTATTTACGGAGCCTGACATTATGGCGTTGGAACAGCAACGGGTGTTTGAACAATCCTGGCTCTATGCCGGGCATGAGTCCGAAATACCCCAACCAGGTGATTTCGTGTCACGCGATGTGGTGGGTAGGCCCGTTATTCTGGCCCGAGGTTCAGACGCTGTGGTGCGGGTATTGTTGAATACCTGTACCCACCGTGGCGCGCTTGTCTGTCTGGAGAAGCGGGGCAATTGCAAGACCTTTCAGTGCTACTATCATGCCTGGACCTATAATAACCAGGGCGAACTAATTGGCATACCGGGGGAAGAGCGCTACAGTCCGGCGTTTGACCGCAAGGCGATGGGGCTCGCCACGCCGCCCCGAACGGAGATTTATCGGGAGTTTATTTTTATCAGTTTTAATCCTGATATTGAGGGCCTGGTTGATTATCTGGCCGACGCCAAAGACTATCTTGACCTGGTGTGTGATCAATCGGAAGTGGGGATGGAGGTGATCGGCGGTACGCAGGCTTATAGCATGCGAGCCAATTGGAAGCTGCTGGTTGAAAACAGCATGGACGGCTATCACGCCCCCACTACGCATAAACGCTATTTTGATTTTTTGATCGATACCGGCGGCGATCCGAAAGCGCTGGCGGCGCGCCGCACCGGCCGCGCCGGTATTGGCCTAGCACTCGGTAATGGCCATGCCGCGATTCAAAGCGAGCCGGTTTGGGGACGGCCGATCGCCCGCTGGGCGCCACAGTTCCCGGAGGCGAAACGGGCTGAACTCGAAGCGCTACATCGAGTTTTTGAAAAGCGTTTTGGGCCTGAACGCGCTTACAAAATTACCCAGACCAGCCGTAATTTACTGATTTTCCCCAATCTGATGATTAACGACATCATGGCGATTACCATCCGCACCTTTTATCCGGTGGCGCCAGATAATCTTGCCATCAATGCCTGGGCCTTAGCCCCGCAAGATGAAAGTGCCGACAATCGCGCCTTGCGCCTGGATAGCTTTCTCACCTTCCTTGGGCCAGGCGGTTTTGCGACGCCGGACGACGTGGAGGCGCTTGAATCGTGTCAGCGCGGCTTCGCCAATCGCGAAGTGGCGTGGTCGGATATCTCAAAAGGGATGAATCGTGATGAAGCGCTGCTCAACGATGAACTGCAAATGCGTGCCTTCTGGCGCAAATGGCACAGGCTCATGATGCAGCATCCCGCCGCGTAGGGAGTGAGGTGATGGAGACGCTACCGAGCGGGCTGCATGTGAGCCGGGCGCAAATCGAGGATTTCCTCTTTTACGAGGCTGCGCTACTTGATGAATGGCGTTTGGATGAGTGGCTGACGCTGTTGACGGATGACATTACGTATGAGGTGCCGTCCACCGACATACCCGATGGTGATCCGCAAACGACGTTGTTTCTTATTGCCGATAACGCGCTGCGTTTGCGCAGTCGGGTTCGGCAACTGACCGGTAAACACGCCTGGGCGGAAAACCCACCTTCTCGCACCCGCCGTCTGATCACCAATGTGCGCATTCTCGGCGCCGAAGGTGATACCATCCGGATTACGGCCAATTTTGCCATTTATCGCATGCGCTATGAATTGGTTGACACCTATGTCGGCCGCTACGAACACACCCTGGTGCATCAGGATGGGGGCTTGAAAATCCGCCAGCGTAAAGCCATTCTGGATTTGGAAGTCCTACGGCCGCACGGCAAAGTCAGCATTATTCTGTAGATTCGCGAGCCATCCGCGCTGCCAGGCAAAATGCCGGCGTGGCACGTCTACCCAAAAACGTTCAGATGGATACTTAAAGCGGCAACTCCGCCCAGCTTTTCGCGTCCATTAGCTCGGCCCAGCGCCGATACATCCCCCGTTGATTGTTTTCGTTGTAGCCATCTGTGGTGATGCCCGCAATGACATCGTTCGGATTCTCACGCCCCATTGCCATCTGGTAATTGTAGGGATGGCGCCGCGCAATGGTGCCAAGGCTGGCGGCGGATGCGTAATTCCAGTTTTCCATATCGTCTTGTTCGGTCATCCCACCCGGCCCGGAGTAGCGCATATAGTAATGCCGTAGTGCGTCTTTGACTTCCTGCGGCGCATCGCGATCGACCAGGTACCAGCGCCAGGCTTCGGTTTGCGTAGCGCTGTTGGGATGCCAGACGGCAATTGAGCGCGGCTGGCGCGACAGCATCGACATATTGGGAAAGATGGTTGCCGTATGTCCCCTCAGACGTGCTCGTTCGCCAAGACGGCGTTGGCGCTCTTCATAGGCATGTTTGAAATACGCTTCTACTATCGGGTTATGCTGAAAGGTCGGAACATAGGGCTCGTCCTCAAGCTGCAGCGAGGGATGAGCGCCATGCCCGCCGGGGAAGGAGACATTGATGCGGCGTGTACGAAGGTATTCATTGTCGCGTCGCTCCTTGCCACTTGGGCCAATGCCGGTGAGATCGACCGACCGGTGGCTAATGTTGTGATAGCCATCACCTTGAAAATTTTCGGCGGCAAATTTCCAATTGCTTGGCATGTACCATTTCTGTATCCCGCCAAGTATCTCGGCGCCACCTGGGCGTCCATCTCTATAATTGAGGGCCTCGTCGAGATAGAATATCATGTCGCCCATATAAGCGTGAAAGGGTGGGGCTTGCGGGTCCCAGGTGGCCCAGATGGAACCGTGGTAGTTGATCATTTGCGCCACCTCGATCAACCCCCACTGCTCGGTATCCAATTGGCCTCGATAGCATTCGCGATGTGGTACGCCCACCAGCCGTCCGTCGGTGGCAAAGCTCCAGCCATGATAGGGGCAGGTAAACAGGCTGGTGTTGCCTTCATCATAACGGCATACCTTCATGCCGCGATGCCGACAAGTGTTGAGAAAGACGTGGATTTGCTGGGCTTTGTCGCGCGTTAGAATGACCGACTCTTCGCCCATGCGTGAGGTGAAATAATCGCCCGGCTTGGGGATTTGGCTCTCATGCCCGACGAACAACCAGACGCGGGCGAAAACCTGTTCTTGCTCTTGCTGATAGATAGCATGGTCGACGAAAATTTCCCGGCTCACCACGCCCTGTTTGAGGTCGACGAGCTCTTTCATAGAGCGCCGTTGTCCGTTCGTTGCCATAAGTTGCTCCTACGAAAATTTCGGACGGGGACAGATTTAAATCTGTCCCAATAGCGTGTACGCCCATCTAGATACATATCATGTGTTGGGGCAGCGGTTAAGCTCGAAGCGGGCGGAAGAAGGCGCGTATATCGTCAACCAGCAAGGCGGGTTCTTCCAACGCTGCGAAATGGCCGCCACGCGGCATTTCAGTCCAGCGCTGCAGGTTGAACGAGCGCTCGCCCCACTCGCGTGGTGGTACACTAATTTCTTGCGGAAAAAC